>SYJG01000165.1 GCA_005798445.1 Planctomyces sp. | reverse complement strand
GTGCCTGTGCCAACAACTCCGCACGCCGAACCTCAAAACGCCCGTCCATGGCAAACTCCCCTCCTGGTTCAATAAAACCCTGAAGAGACTGTCCCACAAAAACTTAGATTCGATAAAGACCAACGGACAGTAGAAGTAGAACATCCCGTTTTTTCATCGAGCAAGTTTATTAGAGGCCAATTCAATACCAGCACGACGCGCCAGCGAGTGGTTGTCTTTTCGAGAGCTCGGCCACTCGCTGGCGCGTCGTGCTGGTTTTGAATCCAATCCTAGACAGAGCCGCGTCGATCTCCGAGCAAACGTTCGCGCCAGCGGCGGATGCTCATGACGTCGAAGCGTTCTCCCTCGAAGACGATCTGCGTCACCTTCTTCTGACCTGCTTCGCATTTTTCGGACAGTTGGACTCACTATTCTGGACGGCTCACGAGAGGCCATCCGATGTCGAAAAAGAAGTTAGTGAAGGTCGAGGAGGTTTGATCGCTTCAGCGTCGGCGGTTCACAAAGGAGTCTAAGACCGAGGCAGTGCAGATGCTGCTGGATGGTCACATCCGCTGCTTCGGTGTGTGAGCGGCTGGGGCTGTGAGCGGCTGGGGCTGTCGGGAGTTAATTGTTGTACGCTTGGAAGCGACGTCCGTTGCGACAAGGTGGTCCACCGTCGATCAACGCTCAAGCGTTACATTTTTGTTGCACGCTAGTAGTCGCTTCGCACGACCAACGAAAAATCCTTGCGTAACTCATTGCTACGCAAGGATTTTTGAGCACCCCCACAAGGGGCCGAACAGTTGCAGCATTTCGCGGGAAATTCGACGGCTGGCAATCAAGGCGACGCAGAATCCGACGCAGTTTACGGCGTTTCTGATCCGCGACTCGCTCGGCTGATCGAAGTTTGGCCGGCTCTGGCGGAGGACGTGAAGGGCGAGATGCTCACGCTGGCGGGGTTACGACCCGACGACGTTGACGACTTCAACAACTTGGGGACTGGCGTGACAACGGTTGGGGAGAGGGAATCGCGATGAAGCGGGCGCGGCTCGTGGCGGGCTTGCTGGACTTCAAGCGAAGATCGGGGCGCGTGTCGGACGCCTGAGGACTGACATCGGTGCACACTCCCCGGAGGAGTTGACTCGCTGCACGCTATCCCGCCCCGGCGGAAGCTGGAGCCTGCGCCGAAAATACTCCGACACCAATTTGACACAATTTCAGTCGGGAGCGACCGCATTGAGTCGGTGATCGGACTGACGAGGACGGGGTTGGGAAACGATTCCGGCCAGATTCTAACCCGACCCGCACCGCTTGTTCGGGCCGGGAGTCACACCTAACTCCGTGCGTGGCCGCGACCCGTTTCATCAGTCCAAGGAATTTTCGATACATCGTGGCGATACATCGGCGGACTCGATCGACGCAACTGGTTGTCACAGAACCATGACGGCCGACTGAGCGTCGGCTAGTTGGGCCGACGGCCAGTCATACGCGATGCAGCAATCGCGGGTGCTGGATAACCCAGACCGAGCGACTCGGCCGAATGGATCGCAACGCTCGTCTTTTTTGAGTTTCTGTAAAAACAGCCACGGGACCGCGAAGGGCGAGCAACGCGAACCCTCGGCCGATGAAGCCGATCGACGCATCAGCCTGCCACCTTCTCTGTGATCGCGGTGAACTGTTCCAATGCGGTTTGGAGGTCGTCGGCGATTTCTTGGGCGAGGATGTCGGGGGTTGGCAGGTCGTCGGAGTCTTCAAGGCTGCTGTCTTTCAGCCAGAAGATGTCGAGGTTTACTTTGTCTCGCTTCATCAGTTCGTCGTAGTCGTAGGCTCGCCAGCGACCTTCGGGTGATGAGTCGCTCCAAGTGGGCTTGCGCAGGTGTCGCTTGCCGGAACGGTAACAGTCAACGAACTCGTCGAGGTCTTCTCGTTTGAGCGGGTTGGTCTTCTGCGTGAAGTGCCGGTTGGTCCGCAGGTCATAGACCCACAGCGTTTTCGTCCACGGCTTCTCTTGAGCGGGCTTGGCGTCGAAGAACAGGACGTTGGCCTTCACACCTTGGGCGTAGAAGATGCCGGTCGGCAGTCGCAGCAGCGTGTGGACGTCGCATTGTTGGAGCAGGTTGCGGCGGACGGTTTCGCCGGCTCCTCCTTCAAACAGGACGTTGTCGGGGACGACGATCGCGCAGCGGCCGTTGACCTTCAGCAGCGTTTTGACGTGCTGCAAGAAGTTCAACTGTTTGTTCTTGGTCGATGTCCAGAAGTCCTGGCGTTCGTAGGCGTGCTCTTCCTTTTCGAGATCCCCTTCCTCGTTGACGATGGCAATGCTGCTCTTCTTACCGAACGGCGGATTGGTGAGCACCACGCTGAACCGCTCGCCCGGATCGCCCGCGAGGCTGTCCACGCCCGACTTGATCGGGCAGGGATCGGCGTCGATGCCATGCAGGTACAGATTCATAATGCAAAGCCGAGCCGTGTTGGGGACCAGCTCCCAGCCCTTCACGAATTTGGTTCGCAGATGTTTCTTCTGGTCCTTGTCGAGTTCCTTGCCGTGCCGCTTCACGACCGAATCGTGAGCCGCCAGCAGGAAGCCGCCCGTCCCCGCCGCCGGATCGCAGACGGTGTCATCGGGGCCGGGTTGCACGCAATCGACGATCGCTTTGATGAGTTGTCGCGGCGTGAAGTATTGGCCGGCTCCCTTGGGGGACTCTTCGGCGCTCTTGGCGAGCAGTCCTTCGTAGATGTCTCCCTTCACGTCGGCTTCCATGCTCGACCACTTCACCGGTTCGATGAGATCGACGATCAGCCGCCGCAGCGTGGCCGGGTTCTGAATGTCGGGCCGAGCCTTCTTGAAAATCTCGCCGAGCATCCCCGGCTGCTTGCCGAGTTCCTCCAGCGTGTGCCGGTAATGGACCTCCAGTTCATCCCCTTCGTACTTGAGCAGCGCCTGCCAACCGTGCTTCGGCGGCACGATCGGCGGCCGGCTGTACGGCGGCTTGGTCATCTCATCGGCCATCTTCAGGAACAGCAGAAACGTGATCTGCTCCGTGTAGGCCATGTACGACAGCCCGTCGTCGCGTAGGACGTGCGCGAAGTTCCAGGCTTTGGAAACGATCTGCTGGGAGTCGTTGCTCATGTTTGATTCATTGGAATTCGAGTCACATAAACCGCATCTTGAGGGTTGCCTGAATCCCCGTGTTTAGAAGCGTTTGCGAGATGCAGTCGGCTTGAGGCTTCAGTCAACCCCGCATCCAGTCACATAGCCGTCACATAAGTCTCACGCCCAAAAAACCGAAGGTTCAATTCTTCGGGACAAAACGTGCGGAGGCCGCAAGTTCCAGAGCAATGATTTTCTGTGCCGGCTTGTCTGCGGGCCAACCGACAATGTTTGCGTGATTCGGATTACCGACTTCAGGAGCCGCTTCGACGGACAGTTTTTGCCGAAGACAAACCTCGGCCCGGATGTCGGCTCGGCCGTGAAGCGTCTTGCCGATTTTCGCTGCAATTTGCCCACCGGACTCCCACAGCTCGTCCTCAGTGGCGGAAAGATGACGGTTCACCGACAAGTCTTGATACGGATGCGGAACAAAGGCATCCGCTTTGACTGTCGCGTCGCTGCGGCGAATGTGGCTGCTCTGAAGAACGTAGCGAGCCAAATTTTCGTCTGATCCGACCGGCGGCACGTTGTTCGGGTCGATCATTCGGCGTGGACCCGTCGAATCAAGTTCAGAATGGCGTCGGGCACATCGCCGAAGAAGGTCTCCGTGCCATAGCTGCGATTTGGTCCAAGCAACGCCGCGTAATTCAAATCACCATCCGCGTTGATGCTGACGGACAGAGTACGTCGGGGCGACCGATGCCACTCCAATGTCAAATCACCATCGGGTTCTGCACCGACTGAAGGCTGCGGGAAACCAAACGGTAATGCCTCCAAGAAACGGTAGGTGTTCCGCAGCGTGTCTTGTGTCACGGGGAGTGCCTGAAAGCCGTCCCAATTGGGTTCACGGCATTCTTCCCAAACGGTTGCCAATTCATCGTGGACCGTGTCTTCGATACCCAGCGCAGAGGAATCATGAAGTAACCGAGAACCATTGAATGATTCCTCGTCCACAAAACGAGCTTCCTTGCTGAAACCCCTCGCGAGCAATCCGTTGTTCATTTTCATTTCCTTTGAAAACGCTTGATCGCGGCTGGTTTCAGGAGCGAGAAAAACGCCTTGTCCTTCAACCATCGCATTTTCGTCAAGCGGTCTTTCAAGCTCTGATCATCACAATCAAACGCCTGCGTTGTCGAGACATCGACATCGAGTATAAGCCCGAATCCATCGGCTTCACCAGGAGCTGAGGGCTGCACTGTTTGGGTCACATTGATTTGAAACGAATGACCTGGAACTTGATGGACATTGCGTTGGAAGAAGCCGTTGCTGAGTAGTCCAATCGGTTCCAAACATCGCGGTGGCTTTGCCAAGAACCGGTCTACTTCCGAAATTGCGGTCAGCGGAATGCGATTGATGAATCGCACGCCGAGTCGCTGGATTTCCGCAGGTTCCGCCAGACTGGTGAAGACCTGCCACAGTCGAAGTCCTTCCTGAGAGAACCGAACCCAATCTTCGTAGGGTTCCAACCGACTGAAAATGAACCCATCACGGTGAAACTGAGCAAAATGCTTCTTGTCGGTCGAGGTACACCGAAACCCGCGCCAGTTATCCCGCCGAATCTGAGTCGATGATCCATCAGAATCAAATTGCGCTTCGAGTTGGAGTTCGTGCTGCTGTTCAAACTCAAGGTAGTCTGGCAACCGTTCGACAAGTTGCCCTTTCAAATCGGCCGGAACCAAAGTCTTGTTGATTCTTGCACGCCAATGGATCACAGCTTCAACAATCGGCGCTGACGGCAGGTGCGGAAATTCGTCCTGTAAATCGAACGTGAATTGTCGTGATTCTTTCATCGACATCGAAGCTCACAAAAGTCGCCATGCGTCGTCGGCTTGATTGCCGAGTTTGGTTCAACCCTGAATCGCACTTTAGACAATGGGGAGATGCGGGCGGTAGTCAGTGATCCCGTGGGTTCCTGAGATGCCGAGCACGGCAGTTTGCCAGAAGTCTTTGTTGGCGTTGTGCTGGTCGAGCCGTTTGCGAACGTCCTCGGTCTGTCCGATGTAGACGATCGGTTTGGCGGCCCCTTCGGACTCCCCGAACAGGAAGTAGACCGCGACGTGATCCAGTTCCGCGCGGGCCTTGGCCGTGGCGAGGTCACTGCGCGGGATCGCCACTGCCTGCACGATGCGCGTGGTCAACTCCGCCACCCGAATCCCGCGCGGCTCGCCGGTGGGGAGGAAGATTTGGATCGTCTTGGCTTGAGCAGAACTCATACAGAAGCGGCCTCAATAGCGTCATTCCAAATTGTCACAGGCAACGTATCTGTCGTAGGCGTTAAGACGATTTCGGGAGGTGGCTGAAAGCATCTCATTTTGACGTCAGCACTCGCCGAGTTTGATGCTTCGACATTCCATCGAGGATAGGTTTCATCCGGTGCCAGGTAACCCGGCAAAACGACTCCAAAGTGGAAAGTGACTCCGCTTGCGGTTGCCACGATCGGAATGAGAAAGCAACTAAGGTGAACAGGCTGTGTAATGACAGCCACGCCAGCGATTGTGTGCGTATCGGGGATGGGACAAACGGCGACCGACAGCGGGATGATGTCATCCTGAGCGTGAGTCAATTGCTGATGAACGATCTTTGCTGGATCGGCGGCAACGTATGCGTAACCGAAATAGTGAAACATCAGCAAATACGCGGACTTCAATAACGCGAGCCGAGCCTTGCGAACATCAGGTTTGGCTCGACTGTCCAGGTCGAATCCGAGAGGTGCTGGGGTTTGCGCGGCAGTCGCTAAGACGGAGTCGAAGTGTTGAGGATTCGACAGTTCTCGGAGCAGTGCGACATCGACGATCAAGGTGTCACCATCATTCTGAATTGTGACATCCGCAGTCGCACTGAGCCCCGACGCAAACACTCGATTTCGCACGGGGGAACTCAGCTTGCCGTCGAAATACGCTTGCATCTCAATTTGCCGCTTCAGTTGAGCGTCAATCAGGGAACCCATTGTGTTATTGCACGATTTGCAGGTTACGACCTCGATTCGCCCACCGACTGAATATGGAACCGCATGCTCAATCGAAAGCAAAGCAGTGTCCGTTTCTGCAAATAACCTCCAGCACAGCGGGCATGCAAAACGCCCCGCGAGGTCCGGGCGAAATGCCGCGAGATTCGCAGCAAAGCGGCGAATCAGACGTGTCAGTTTGTCCGGCGCATTGGAAGGTGCAGTCACTTTGGATGACTGGTTCTCGGTCATTCCGTGGTCCTGCGTGTTCGTTGACGGGACTCGTTTGCGATGTTGGCGTCTGAATTCGTTGTGGAATTAACCGTGCGGACTCGAATACGTTCCAGCAGCGTGCTGGCGGGTTCGTCGGTGGGGTCTTGGGGGACCAGCTTTCCCTCGAAGGCTTGCTTGAGGATGCTCTGCCGCAGCCGGGCCGCTCGACGCAGGCTGTGCTCGATCGCCACCTCCGCCGACTCGATTTGCGAGAGCTTTTCGTCGAGCAGCTTGACGATCTCTTGCTGCTCGGCCGCAGGTGGAACGGGGACGGGAAACCTTCGGAGGATTCCCATGTTGATCGACGCGAGGTTCGTCGTCTGCTTACCCGCCTTCGTGAACCACACGCGACCAAAGGTATTGCCGTGATGCGACACGAACCGTGGCTGCATTTCGTTCGTGAAGAGACGAGCGCGAAAGATGTGATTCTGATGAATGCACTCTGGTAATTCACCTGACCAAACCCACCCACGACCCAGCTTGTCGCGGTCGCCACCTTCGGTGAAAAGCACATCGCCCTTTTCGAGACGAAGTGCGGCAACATCGCTGTCTGAAGCGCTGATGTTCTTCATCTCCGACAAATCAAGAAAACCGCGTTGGACATTTGCAACTCGCAGGTATGGGACTTCACGCACTCCCGGCTCGTTTGCCCGTTTCTGATCTTTGGTGATTCCGCCAACGACATCGGCGACTGTTTCGAGCTTCGCCCAACACCAGCCATCGGGGAGCGCGGGGAGGTTGGTGGTGTCGGGTGGCGCGGGTTCGGCGTATTTGGCTTGCCAGTTGTTGGGGGGCTGTTTGCCGGCGGCGGCGAATTTGGCGAGTTGGTCGGCTTCCCACTGGCGGCGGCGTTCGGTGAGGAGGCGTTCG
>SYJG01000164.1 GCA_005798445.1 Planctomyces sp. | reverse complement strand
TCGCCCTCGGTATTCCGACCACTCGAAGTTTGGCCGTTGTCACCACCGGTGAACCGGTCTACCGAGAGGTCAAGCGGCAAGGGGCGATCCTGACCCGCGTGGCTGCCAGCCACATTCGGGTTGGGACGTTCGAGTATCTAGCTGCGAAGGACGACGAATCGAACCTGCGAGTGCTGGCGGACTACGCGATCAACCGCCACTTTTCGGAGTTGGCCGACTTACCGAGCCGGTATCTGGAGTTCTTCCGCGCGGTCATGGATCGACAAGCCGCCCTCGTTGCCCGATGGCAGCTCGTCGGTTTCATTCACGGCGTGATGAATACTGACAACATGGCGATTTCCGGAGAGACGATTGATTATGGCCCGTGCGCGTTCATGAACGCCTACCGTTCGGACACCGTCTTCAGTTCGATCGACCACGCTGGCCGGTACGCCTATGGCAACCAACCCGCAATCGCGCAGTGGAACTTGGCCCGTTTCGCCGAGACCCTGTTGCCACTTCTTGCTGATCAACAGGAGAAGGCGGTTGCCATCGCGACAGAAGCACTCGGCGAATACCCAGCGCTGTTCGAGCAATACTGGCTGTCTGGGATGCTGGCCAAGTTGGGGCTTCAGAGTGCCGAGGCTGGCGACATGGAGTTGGTTCAATCACTGTTGGCCTGGATGCAGGAGAACCGGGTCGATTTTACCAACACGTTTCGCGATCTCTCGGAAGATGAGTTGCCGACCGGGAACAGGTATGAAGATCCGAATTTCCGCGAATGGCATTCGCGTTGGCATCTTCGCCTCCGTCGAGAGAGTCGGCCGAGCGCCCAAGCCTACGCCGCGATGAGGGGCGTCAACCCGGTCGTCATTCCCCGGAACCATCGAGTCGAGGAAGCTCTGGCAGCCGCAGAGGACCACAACGACCTGTCAGTGCTTCATCGTCTGTTGGCGACGCTGGCGATGCCGTACGAACTCGGCAACGACACACCAATGTATCAGGAGCTTCCGCCTGACGATTGCAGTTACCGAACGTTCTGCGGAACTTAGGCAATCGACACTACTTTCGGGCGAGGCAATACAGTCACCGGCTGCGACGGCTGAGTATGTGTGGCTCGCCGTGCCTATCGACGGCGTCGCGTGACACGACCTCCGCGGTCATCGACTGTAAAATGAGTTCTTCTTGCTCGTTGCCCATCGGTAGGAGATTCCAATGCTTCGCCTGTTTGCTGTCAGTCTGTTGTTGACCGCTACGATTTTGGTCGCCGATGAAAAGAACTCGGCAAAGTTCGCCGCCCCCGAAGGCTGGAGTGGTGAAACGATTGTACTTCCGCCAGGGTTCGCTCCCGATATGAAGCTGAAAGGATCTGAACACATTCGGTTTGCACCCGGAATGATGAAACCAGCGTCGGATTCATTCTTCAGCTATGCCTTTGTGTTCGAGCTTCAGTCGAAGCCCGATCTGACGGATGCCGTCGTCCAAGAAGAGTTCCTGAAATACTACCGAGGACTTTGTATGAAAGTTCTCGACGGAAAAGCCCCGGACGTCGATCCATCCAAATTCACGCTTGAACTGCAGCGTCTGAAATCCGACGCAAAGCCTCAACCGAACGAAAAAGATGCAGATGCACCGGTGCTTTACACAGGCACGCTGGATTGGGTCGAACCGTTCGCGACGAAGAAGCCACAGAAGCTGAATTTGGAGATTCGGACATGGGCCAGGACCGACCGTAACTACATCTTTGCCTGTGTCTCGCCTCAGGCGCGAGAGACGGCGATCTGGAAACAACTGCACGCCATCCGTGACGCCTATCTGAAGAAGCGAACCGAATAGGTGGCGAGTCCAGCTTTCTGGCCGTGTTGGAAGGTCACCATCGCTTCACGCCGATCAATCAACGGACGCATTGAGCCATGCCGGAGCCTGAACCAGGACGCTATCGCCATTACAAGGGGCACGAATACACGGTGCTCGGAGTGGTTCGACACAGCGAAACACAGGACGAACTCGTTCTCTACCGTCAGGAATACGGCGATCGCGCCCTATGGGTGCGACCCACGGAAATGTTCTTGGAGACCGTGAACGTCGATGGCCAGGACGTTCCTCGGTTTCGGTCTCTGGGAGCGGAGCCCGCCAACGAGGCGAATGTGGGGCACCTCCTGGCCAGCATCCCGTCGAGTCTGCCTGAAGAAGTCTTCGAGACAGTTCTGCGCAAGCCCAACGTTCGCATCGAACGAATCGTCTCTCACGGCCACTCATCACCGGATGGCTTTTGGTACGACCAGAGCGAACCTGAGTTCGTCGTGATGCTGCAAGGTGCGGCTCGCCTGCGGTTCGACGACGAGGAGGTCGAGTTGAAGCCCGGCTCGTTCGTTGACATCCCGGCCCACAAACGCCATCGAGTGGAATGGACAACCCCCAACGAACCAACCATTTGGCTGGCAATTCACTACACGGACTGACTTGCGAGTCGCCACGTTCGCCAGAGCGCGGGAGTTCTGTGATATTCTCGTGAGTTGTCCTCCTGCTTCACGAGCAGCGCTGACACAAAACTCGGAGACGCTCACGCACTCGTGACGACCAAGGCCGCGACCCGCGCGGAAATAACCTGCCGCCATGAAAACGAACGCCGCTCGACTGCTGGACTCGATGAAGATTGAGTACGAACTCCGCAGCTACGAGGTTGATCCCGAAGATCTCTCCGCAGAGACGGTCGCTCGCAAGGTTGGACTGGCGCTGGAGCAAGTCTTCAAGACGCTCGTCGCACGCGGTGATCGCCACGGCGTCTGCTTCGCCGTCGTTCCCGGCAATTGCCAATTGGACTTGAAAGCCATCGCGAAACTGACCGGCGACCGCAAAGTCGAACCGGTGACACTCAAGGAAGTCCAACCGCTCACGGGCTACATCCGAGGCGGAGTCACGGTCCTTGGAGCCAAGAAGGCGTATCCAGTCTACATCGACGAAACGATCGAACTCTTCGATACCGTCTCAATCTCCGCCGGTCTCCGCGGCTTACAAATCTTCATCGCGCCCGCCGATTACCTTCGCGCGACAAACGGGACTCTCGGAGCTATCAGCACTGCGGAGTAAGCGACTGAGCGTCGGCCGTGCAACCAGGTGTTATGGCATCCTCGCTGGCCGACGCTGCTCAGAGATGCTTCTTTACGAACTCCCAGGCGGAGTCGTCGTGGAATTCGTGGCCGCCCTCGAAGATCAAATGCTGAAAGCGATCGGACAGGCCGAGCTTTTCGTAATAGGCGGCCGACTGTGGAGCAAGTGGTTTGCCGCCGTCTCGATGATCGACACCGTCTTTGCTGCCGGCCTGAATCTGCAACGCGCGCGGACAGACCAACGCGGCAATGTCGGAGTCGCGAAAGAACGTGAAACGGTCCTTGAATTTGAAATCGCTGGGAATCGACAACTCGTCGCGTTCATAGCGCGCCTCCTGGACTCCGTAGTAACAGCTACAAACCGAGACCTTGATGCGCGTGTCGATCGCGGGCGTGACGAGCGCGTAGTAGCCACCGTACGACAACCCGACCATCGCCACTCGCGAGGCATCGACTTCAGGCCGCTTCAGCAACACGTCGAGGCTGCGAGAAATCTTCGCGATCTCGACAGCGGTCAAGCTCGTGCCGACCAGACGCAGCCGCTCATCGGTACGGTTGCGAACGTCTTTCGGATAGCCATCCGCCGAAAACAGATGCTGCGGCGCGAAGACGACATAGCCACGTTTGATTCCGCCGCGCACCATGTCGTGATAGTTCGCGCCTCCCTTGAACAACGCCACCTCCGGCGAACCGCCGCCGCCGTGCATCGAGATCACCAGCGGTGCCTTCTCGCCGGTCTTGAGTGACTTCGGGACGATGTAGATCCCTTCGGCATGAACGCCGGGCAGGATCGGGATTATCGCTCGAAAGTAGGTGCCGATGCCGTCTTCGCCAATCTGCTTGAACGTTGCCGCCATCGGCGGCACATCTCCCGGCGGCGGGTAGCCAATGCTGTCACAAAATGCCTGCCGGTATCCTTGAGCCGACTTCTCAAACGCCTGCGGTGACGAGTAATCATTCGGCACCAACTTTCGCAGCCGAGCGTTGTCCTGCTTCAAGGCGAGGATGTACTCGTCCAACTCTTTCGCTTGCTCGGTGCGCAGCGGGTTGGAATCTTTGACCTCCTGCTCAAAATAGGTTGGAGTCGCCGGTTTTTCTTGAGCGAAGACGCTCACGCAGCAAATCAGGGAGACAACGGCGGTACTCAGCATTCTTGCAATCATGTTGGAACCTCCTCGTTGTGGTTGCGGAACAAACGACCGACCCAGCAATGGCAAGTCGCCGAACTCGCGAGAGTTTGGCTTTCGTGGCAGCGCATGACTTCCGCAACCATCAAATTGTTGCTGACTCACCGAGTCCCCGGCAGTTTGAGCGTGTTGGGCGTGTGGTTCTCTGGGACCGTGAGATTGGCGAGCGTCGCTTTGAGCCGGCCTTCTTCGTCGGCGTTGGCCGGCAACGCGGCGGCGTGGAACGCGGGAAGGAGTTTGTCCCAGACGACGTTGAGTTCGGCCTGCATGTCGCGTGTGTCGGCGGTGATGGTGATGACCGCGTCTTGTTCCGGAAGCACGATGCAGAATTGCCCGAACGCTCCGTCACCTCGGTAGGCTCCGTGGCGGCAGCGCCAGAACTGAAAGCCGTAGCCCTGATCCCAATCGCGAGAGGGGTCGCTGCCGTTGGAGACTTGCTTAGAGGTCGCTTGCTCCACCCAGGATGCGGGCACGAGCTGCTTGCCGTTCCACTTGCCCTTCTGCAAATAGAGCTGCCCAAACTTAGCGATGTCCTCAGTGCGAAGCATCAATCCCCAACCGCCGGTCGAGATCGCTTGCGGGCTGCTCATCCAGGTTGGGTTCTCAATGCCAAGCGGTTCAAACAATCGCGGCTTCAAGAACTCCAGCACCGTTTGCCCTGTGACCTTCTGCACGATCGCCGATTGCATGTAAGTCGCGGGCGAGTTGTATTGAAAGTGAGCCCCCGGCTTATGCGGCACCGGATGCGCCAGAAACGTCTTCACCCACGAGTCATCCGCCGTGAACTTTGGCTCGGTCTCATGCCCTGTGGACATCGTCAACAGATCGCGGACGCGCATCTGCTTCAGCTTGTCCGACGGCTTATCGGGCGCATCTTCCGGGAAGAACTTCAGCACCGGATCGTCGATGCTCAGCTTACCTTCCGCGACGGCCAGCCCCACCGCCGAAGAGCAAAAACTCTTGCTGAGCGAATGCAGAACATGCGGCTTGTCGGCTGCTTCGGGCTTCCACCAACCTTCGGCGACGACGTGCCCGTGCCGCAGCAGCATGAAGCTGTGCAACGTGTCGATCTTCTGATTCGCCGTCTCCACGAACTCGCGAATCGCCTTCGAGGAAACACCCTGCGACTCCGGCGAACTGCGCGGCAACCGCACATCATCCGCGACCGCAAACGACATCACCGGGACGAAACTCAACACGGCAACGAAGAGAAAACGACTCATGTTTCAGGGTTCCATTTGGGGCAAATTGTTCGCGACAAGATCGCAGCCAGCGACGGACTCAACACCGATTGTAGAGCGGACACGAATCTCCGTCGCCGTTACTGACGTGCATGACATTAGGCAGATTTGATGCCATCCAAATCCTCCGTCACTTCAATCAAATCCGCCGGCTTACTGAGAGCAATCTCTGTTTCACCGAAGCCCACGTCCGCGAACTTGGCTTCAAGCTGGCGAAGATGCTGTCCCGTGGCCGTGTGGATGATGACCGCCTGATCGTTCCCGGCAGTCTCCACCTTGCGGACACCGTGGCCGAATCCTTTCAAGCGACGACGAGCCTGAGAAGCTCCAAGGTTCACGAACAGTTTGGCATTCTTGGGATCAGCCATGTTGCTTCACTACGAACGAGGGAGACTCCCCAACGCATTTTTCAGAGGACACGCCTCAGCGATCAAATGTCCACGACGATAGCACGACAGTAACTCTTTGGATCGCTGGGCCAGCAGTCGCCGAACCTCTCGCCGCTGGCCTTTGATCCGTGCGATCTGCATCGAATCGTAGGCCGTCGTTTGGTGCCGCATCCACGCAATGACAGCGGCCTCGGCTCGTTGTTCGACGGGAATGCGTTTGGTTCTCGCCACCGTTCCGCTACCGACTGGAGTGGCGTGATCTGAGACCGCTCGTGCCAGGCGGTTGGCAAGCTCGGTGTAGTTTGGATGGAAGGCCAGATACGTCAACACCGCACCAAAGAAGTCCTCGACGTATTCGGCTTGAACCTTTTCACGTCGTTGAGCCGCCGACTCTTTCCGTTTGGCGAACTGTTCTGTGGATCGCTCGGCTTCGAGTTCAACTCGAAGCCGATCAATGGTGGCAGCCGATGCCCACACTCCTTTGGAAAAGATCTTGCGGCCTCTCTTTTCCTGCACGACCCAATGATCGCCAGCAGCCTTCACACGACGAGTGAGAGCGGCGTCTCCGGGCGGGAGCAGAATCCAACCCTTCGGTGCCGTCAGAATTTTGCCATCGGCTGATCGAACGGTGTTGGCTGTGGGACCGGGGAGGAAGGGGTGATTGTCGTTTTCTGGACTCATGCGATTTGCGGTTCCTTCCTGATCGTTTTGCTCCCACTCGTGGGCCACCGTCTGGCTGTTGTTCTGCGATGTCGGGCTATCCTACGCTGTGCCAACTGGTGGCAAAAGTCGGCGGCAGTCTCACGTTCCAGGGCCGAGTCGGACCCATGCAAATCCTTTTCCTTCACGGTTGGCAATCCATCCCTGGTGGCGTCAAACCGTCCTACTTGATCCAGCACGGCCACAAGGTCATCAATCCCAAGTTGCCCGATAACGACTTCGAGCAAGCTGTCCAAATCGCTCAACAAGAGTTCGATGAGCACCAACCCGATGTCGTTGTGGGATCATCACGGGGCGGCGCAGTGGCGATGAACATCAACAGTGGCGATACCAAGCTCGTCCTGTTGTGTCCTGCGTGGAAGAAATGGGGGACGGCCAAGACCGTGAGGTCCAGCACCGTGATCCTGCACAGCAAGAACGACGACGCGATTCCGTTTGCCGACTCGATGGAGTTGGTCAGGAACAGCGGGCTGCCGGCATACACGCTGATCGAGGTTGGGAGCGATCATCGACTCGCCGATCCCGAATCGCTCGACATGATGCTCGCAGCGTGCCTCATCGGCGAAGACGAACCGGATGAAGAGGAACTGGATATCTTGGAGATGGATTGGGAAGGGCTTTGTTACACGGGAGCGATTCGCTGAGCCTCGGAGGCAAAAGAACGTGATTGGGTTCTCGTCCACGGCACCGTCTTGAGCGCAAGGGTCGGCAAGCGAATCGAACACGCATGGTGCGAGAGTGGTGATGTAGTCGTTGATCTCGCCATGCCGGTTGGGTTGAGGATCATCGAACGAGAACGATATTACCGAGTCATCAAACCCGAGGTCAGCAAGCGAAACTCTTCCGACGACGCTTTGTTTCTGGCGATCAAGAATGGACACGACGGCCCTTGCGACGAATCCGAGCAATTGAAGAAATAGGAAACCTGCGATGAAACTGGCGACCATCGTTACGAACTTGGCCTTCATCGCGTTTGCGTCGATTTCAAACGCAGACGACGGCCAGTGGCAAAGCCTCTTCGATGGGAAGTCGCTCGACGGTTGGAATGCTGAAGACCACGACGAGTGCTTCAAAGTGCAAGATGGAGCCATCGTCGCCGGTGGTGGGCCTCTGGCTCGACTCAGCTACGTCGGGCCGGTCAACAAGCATGACTTCAAGAACTTCGAGCTCAAGATCGAGGTGCTGGCGAAGCCCCGCTCCAACGGCGGCGTCTTCTTCCACACTGGGCCGCAAAGCAATTTCTTGAAGAAGGGCTACGAGGCACAAGTTTGCAATTCCTGCGGAGACAAACGGCTAACCGGAAGCCTGCTCGTCGTTGAAGATCACGACACGTCGCCCGTGAAAGACGACGAGTGGTTTGAGTACCACATCCTCGTGTCCGGCAATCGGATCATTCTCAAAGTGAACGGCAAGACGGCCGTGGATTACACCGAGCCGATGAATCCGAAACGACCCGACAGTTGGGAAGACCGAGTTCTTTCCCACGGCCTGATCGCCCTCCAAGCCCACGATCCCAACAGCACGGTGCTCTATCGGAAGATCAGAGTGAAGGTGCTCCCGGATTGAACGACTTCGAGATTACGGTTGAGAATCCGACCCGATAGCTTTGAGCATCGCTGCCGCCGAGTCTCGCGCAAACTTTTTCTGAAAGCAGCGGACCAAGGGATAGGTGAGCTTGGTCACGACGTAGTTTGGTCGAGAGAAAGCCAAGATGTCGTACCACATGCAGTCGCCTGCACGGTCCCACTCAATCAAGAATCGCTCTTCACCGCTTTCCGCGTGACCGGGCAAGGTGCCGTAGGCGAATCCAAATCGGGTGATTGGTCCGACCTCATCAACGACATAGACGATCCGGCAGGCGTTGAGCCACCAAAGTCCGAAGACATGGCCCAGTACGGCTACGACCTCACCGGCTTCAATCGGTGTCTCAGTCGGCGATGCTGCGACCCAGCCGAGATGGAAATGCTCCCACCGGCGCAATGCAGACTTCGCCGCCTCAAAGATTCCTATGCCGTTCCCCAACTGGATGCGGGTGTGATCCACGACGTAGCCGGCTGGTGGAACATTGGCCGTTGCACCAACCGCCGAATAGCTGAAGTCCAGCTTTGCTTGTGCTTGCCGGAATTGGTGAATTGATTCGGCATCTGGCTTTCGGAGGGACGGCATCTTCATCAGCATTCATGTCGTTGATTTGGTTGTGGCAGGAACCCTTGGAATCAATGCAGGTGAGTTGACTACGATGGAAGCCGTGTTGTTCATTGGGATGCAAGCCTCCGGCAAATCGACGTTTTATCGGGAACGGTTCTTCTCGTCGCACGTCCGAATCAACTTGGACATGCTGAGGACTCGCCACCGAGAAAAGCGATTGCTGGAAGTGTGCCTCGACACCAAGCAGCCCTTCATTGTGGACAACACAAATCCCACCAAGTTAAACCGGCAGGCGTACATCTCGTCAGCCAAGGAAGCTGGCTTCAAAATCGTCGGTTACTACTTCCAGTCCAGCATCGAAGACTGCAAACGGCGCAATGAACAACGGACTGGTGAGCAGCAAGTTCCTCTGCCGGGTCTCTTGGGAACGTACTCCAGGCTGGAGATTCCCAGTATCGCAGAAGGATTTGACGAACTGTTCTACGTTCGCATCACTGATGGCGGGTTCGTTGTTGAGGAGTGGAAGAATGAAGTTTGATGAACTCGACCAGCAGATGCGGGTCTTTGAGACCTCACATGACTTCTGCGTCCTGCCGGGCATCCACATGGTCGCTCGGCTGGACGGCCGCAGCTTTTCTCGGCTGACTAAAGAGGTTCACCAGTTTGAAGCACCGTTCGATGCCCGGTTCCGTGACATGATGCTGGAGACCGTCGAGCACCTGATGACCAATTGCGGATTCAAGTTCACCTTCGGCTTTTCAGAGAGCGATGAGATTTCTTTGCTCTTTGCGAACGACGACAACAGCTTTCAACGGAAGCTCCGCAAACTGCTTTCGATTCTGGCCGGTGAAGCCAGTGCGAAGTTCTCGTTGCTGCTGGGAGCAATGGCGGCGTTCGACTGTCGGATTTCACAACTGCCCTCAGTCCAGAACGTCGTCGATTATTTTCGTTGGCGAAATGAAGACGCTCATCGCAACGCTCTGAATGCTCACTGCTATTGGCTGTTGAGAAAACAGGGACGTGGTGTGAATGAGGCGACTGAGGCCATCCACGGTTTGTCTGTCGCTGCCAAGAACGAATTACTCTTTCAGAGCGGGATCAATTTCAATGACCTGCCGCTGTGGCAAAAGCGTGGTTTCGGCGTTTATTGGGAAGAGTACGATCACCCTGGAGAGAACCCGATCACCTGTGAGAAGGTCATCGTTCGTCGCAAGCGACTCCACCGAGATTTGGAGTGGCCGATGAAGGATGAGTATTCGGCGTTTCTCCGCAACCTTGTGACACGAGCCTCGGACAGCGAACCCAAATAATGTCCCACCGAAGGAGCCTTACCGATGAACATGGCGCACCAACCCACTCTGAGAAAAACCGGTGAAGGACGCACCATTGGAGTCGTCGGCGACATCTATCGGTTTCTGGCGACTGGCGAAGACACTGACGGTCGGTATGCCGTCATGGAAGCGATCGTTCCACCGGGGGGAGGACCGCCACCGCACATTCACAGTCGGGAAGAAGAAGGGTTCTTCGTTCTTGAAGGCGAGATCACGTTTCAACTCGGCGAAGAACGGTTTGTGGCCGGTGCTGGGACATTCGCCAACATGCCCGTGGGGAGCCTGCATTCCTTCAAGAACGAAAGCGGCAAGCCAGCGAAGATGTTGATTTCGGTCGCTCCCGCTGGATTGGAAAAGATGTTTCTGGAAGTCGGAGTGCCACTTGTCGAAGGTGCGACGACGGCTCTGCCACCCACAAAAGAAGAGATCGAGAAACTGTTGTTGATCGCACCGAACTACGGCATCGAGATCAAGTTGCCGGGGCATTGAGAGAAGGCATCAAATTGAAAGTCGAGATCATTGACGAACCAATTCGGTTTCACCTGTACGGTATCGGGGGCGTTGTCGAGAACGAGCGATACGGCGAGGTTGGCTTGCGCTTGATGAACGAAATGTGGCAGGTGGTGAAGGGGGCCGGGATTCTCACAACGGGAATCAACCATTGGGTGTACCTGCCCGATGGAAGAATGTTCGTCGGCGTTGAACTCCGAAGCCCACAGCGGGTTCCGACTCCCGACCAGCTTGAACCGCTAGAGTTCGAGTTGCAGCGATACATGAAGCATCTCCACGTTGGGCCGTATCAAGCGTTGCCCCAAAAGTGGAAAGAGTTGAAGGCCGACCTTACCGCTCGTGGCGAAGTCATCGGCTCGCCGTCACTGGAGATTTACGGCCATCAATGCGACGAACCGTCCAAGTCGGAAACAACGATATTGATCGGCCTTCAGCAGTAGCTTCACACCATGTCTGAACTCATCGCCTATCACGAAGCCGGTCATGCTTTGATGGCCGTCCTGCTCGGCGGCAAAGTGAAGCAAGTCACCATCGAACCGGACGATGACGACGGACCTGATCGCCAAGGTGATACCCAAGTGCTTTGGCGTCGATCAGGAATCAGCGACGATGAGTTTGCCAAGATTGCCGTGCAGGTCAGCTTGGCTGGACCGGTTGCAGAGATGATCTATTCCGGCGATCCGTATCATCCTGGTTTGGTCGCTGAATGGGCTGCCGACTGGCGTGAAGCGTGGGAAGCAGCGACGCCACTTCATCCGGCTGAGCGGCAGCGGCTCGAATATCTGGAACAGATATCGATTCAGCTTTATCACCGGCTCAAGCAAGACGATCTATGGGTAGCACTCGCTTCGTTGGCCGACAACTTGCTGGCGCACGAGACTCTGGATTGCGAGCAAGTTGATGAGATCATGGAGGACTGGTTGGGCTGAAACCCAATGAGTGGCCAAGGAATGCACCGT
>SYJG01000163.1 GCA_005798445.1 Planctomyces sp. | reverse complement strand
CACTGTGATTTAGAAAACCGAAACGGCGCGACGGATCAGGTCATGCGGTTCCGACCCGCGAATATCAGTCTGATCAACAGTCGTTTCTCCCTCGCCGACGACTCGGCGGCCGCCGCACAACACCATGAACTCAACCTAAAACACCATTCGGAAAATCCACTCGCTCAAATTACTTGACTGGTCCTTCCATACCAGCGCCGTGCGGCTCAATGGACACAGAAATCAACACAAATGGTGGAGAGCCCGTTTTCTTTGAATCAATTCAGGAATGGTCAGCGAGTGATCGTCAGGAGCCGCTTCGATTCATTGAGCACGAAATCCACATCTTGAAATGGTTCAAAGCTGATGTCTTGCCAACGAACATGGCCCGTTCCGTCGATCAAAAACGTGGCATGCAGTGGCACCTTCTCGAAGTCGTCATACGCGCGATACGCCTTGAAGATTTTGAATTCCGGATCTGCCGCGAGAGGAATCGGGAACGGCTTGTCCTTCGAAAAGTTTGTCACGGCGGTCGTCAATGAAGGTAGGTCTTCGGTACTAATGCCGACGATGGAAATGCCAGCTTGCTGGAAATCGTTGACGCGCGGCACGAACTTCTGCAATTGCTCGACACAGTGCAAGCAGCCGGCACCGAGGTAGAAGATCACAATGACCGGCTTGCCGCGATACTCGCTCAACGAGATCGTTTTTTCGCCGGGTGTCGGCAAGCTCCAGTCGATTGCGGGAGATGGTGACCAGCGAAACGGGCCAAGCGAATCGAGCGTCGGGCGCTCGCCGACATCCGTGCGCGGCGGAGCGGGATTGCGCCAGTCGTCCGGCCATCCTTGTTCTTTGGCCAATGTCGCAAGCCGCGCGAGCAGCGGCGAATCGAGGTCCGCGTGCGCAGCGACGTCTCGCAGTTTTGCGAAGGCCGCTTTCGAGTCATCGAGCTTGTTCATGCGCTTCAACAAATCGACCTGCACTGCCAAAGGCATGACCTGTGCATCGCTCGATTGCACGGCGGCCTTCAACGACTCAACGCTCTTGTCGTGCTGGCCACAGAGAAATTGATATTTCGCCTGCCGCAGTTTGGGGATGTCGCCCGCCTTGTCGAACTGCTCGCGAGCCTTGTCCGTTTCGCCACGAGCCAGCAGTTGCACACCGCGCAGTTCCGCCATCGCCTTTTCGACGGGCGCGATCGGTTCGCGAGCTTTCTTGAGTTTCTCCTCTTTGGCCTTCGTGACATCAGCGTCGTTTTTGTTCTCGCCGCGAGCCTTCTTCTCCTCCTCGGCGGCTTCGGCCTGAGCCTTCTCGTCGAGTTTCGCCGCGATCGCCTCGAGCTGCTTGACGCACTCTTCGACTTGCGCGAACTCACCACGATGATAGTGAGCCACACCGACCAACCTCAGACGTTTGGCTTGTTCGGCGGTGACATCAGTCGGTTCGAGGTACATCGTGCTGGCAAGTCCAACGACGTCGTCCCACAACTCGAAGACTTCCAGGACTTGCATCAAGCGATCGCGACCGTTCTTGCCGCTTCCTTTCGTCAGCGAATTGTTCTTCGGATGCCTTGGCAGTTCGAGCAGGTTCTTCGAGAGGTCCAGTGCCGATTTGTGACGTCCCAGATTGATGAAGTTGCGGACCAGCCATTCCTGATTGTGAGCGTAATTGTGAATCTGATCCGGCAGGACACGATCGCGCATCATGTGGGAGTGATCGGCTCGGCCAGAGGCTTCCTGCTGCCACGCGGAATCGGCCCAGCGTTTCAAGTCGGAGTAAGTGTGTCCCGGCATGTGCCACATGTGGGCGATCCGCGGCGCAGCCTGTCCGCAACGAGCCGCCGACTCCAGCGCCTTCTCCGCCTTTTGGTGATCCCACAGATGAATCCGATAGTGATGAGCCGGGTGCATCGGCTGCTTTTGGAAGACCTCGCTGAGCAACGCATCAACCGCGAACTGGCTTGGGAGCGGCACGCTGCTTTTGCTTTGGTACAGAAATACTGCCAGGATCGCCTTGGCCTCGATGTCGTCCGGAAATTCGAGCAGCACTTTTTCGAGATCGCGGATGAAGGCTTTGCGACGCTCCTCGTCCTTGCGCTGGTCGTCTTTCAGGTACTCGGCGAGTCCGTCGATGAAGAGCTGCTCGCGCCGACTGGCGGACGCCTTTTTCTCGGTCGCCTTGACGATGAATTTCGCTCCGCGCGAGCGGTTCTCGAGGTTGGCATAGGCCATGCCCCAGTAAGCCATCGCGCAGTTCGGATCGAGCATCGCGACTTGCCGGAACGAGCGCTCGGCCTCGAAATACCAGAAGCCGTGCAACTGACCGATGCCTTGGTTGAAGAACGCCTGAGCTTCCGGGTTCGCTGACGTGATGGAGAAGCTCACGTTGCCGGTGCCCCCCATCAAGTAGGCCGCTTGGCGTGGCCCCTCGTTGAAGACCTCACCGTGCATCGAATGCCCCGGAGCCGGAGTCTCGAAGCTCTTGGCGACGACGCTCCAACTCAAGGCCGCCGTCAGACTCACCGCCAACCATCGTTTGGACATTGGATGCCTCGTGATCACGTTCATTGTTCGATCCCAAATTCGGACGCAGAACCCGAAGCTTTCTATCGAACGCAGCGGGTAGTTTCGAGCATCCGTCGATGTCAGACATGGAAGGATCGTTGTGAAAGCTGCGCAACTTGTCACCCGATGCGTCAGCGAGGGCGAACGCTGCACCAGACACCAAATCCTCGCGTTTAGAAGCAAACGCCCTCGCTGACGCTTCGGGATTCAAAGCTGTACGACTTCACAAATTGGCCAGCCGTGCTCCAGAGAGAGGCCGGTTGTTTCACCTCGGAAGCACTCCTACAATCCGCCCCTTCCGTTCGCCCCGGTAGGAGCAAGTCACGCATGTTTGAGAGTATTTCCGATCGTCTTCGTGGTGCGTTTTCGTTTCTCGGCGGCAAGCTGACCGAGTCCAACATTCGCGACGGGATGCAGCAAGTCCGCAAGGCCCTGCTGGAAGCCGACGTCAATTACGAAGTCGTGGACAGCTTCGTGAAGTCCGTCACCGAACAAGCCGTCGGTGAAGCAGTGCTCAAGTCGGTGCAACCCTCTGAGCAGATCATCGGCATCGTCAACGACGAGTTGGTCAACCTGATGGGGCCGGTCGATCACTCGTTCCACTTTCAGAAGGACGGGCTGACGATCCTGATGATGTGCGGCTTGCAGGGGTCCGGCAAAACGACCACCTGCGGCAAGCTCGCCAAAATGCTCATGGCGCAGGGCAAGAAGCCGATGCTCATCGCGGCCGACTTGCAACGTCCCGCCGCCGTGGACCAGCTCAAGGTGATCGGCGATCAAATCGGCGTGCCGGTTCATGCCGAAGAACCGGGCAAGAGCACGCCGCTGGCCGTCTGTCAGAACGGCATCAAAGAGGCGAAGCGGCGCGGCGACATCAACGTCGTGATCCTCGACACCGCCGGCCGCTTGCACGTCGATGACGAACTGATGCGCGAACTGGAGCAGATCGACAACAAGTGCCAGCCGCATCAGGTGTACCTCGTCTGCGATGCGATGACCGGCCAGGACGCCGTCAACAGCGCGAAGGCATTCAACGAGGCGATGGAACTCGACGGTGTGATCCTTACGAAGCTCGACGGTGACACGCGCGGCGGTGCGGCGCTGTCGGTCAAACACGTCACTGGTGTGCCGATCAAATTCATCGGCATGGGCGAGCAGCTTGACAAGCTCGAACCGTTCCATCCCGACCGCGCCCCGCGACGCCGACATCGTCTGCGGCGAACTGCAATCGTTCGCCATTTCGCCCAGCTTCGGCGGACCGTTCGCGGGCGTGATGGCCTGCAAGGAAAAGTACCTTCGGCAAAT
>SYJG01000162.1 GCA_005798445.1 Planctomyces sp. | reverse complement strand
ACCCGAACTCGAACCACGGAAACGTCATTTGGTAAAGTGGACACGTCATTTGGTAAAGCGGATTCATTCATGCGACACTTATAGCGCGATCAATTTCTTCCGAGTAGGCCGCTTGATAAAAAATCACAACCTCTTCGGGTTGAGCCA
Source organism: Planctomyces sp. (assembly GCA_005798445.1). Classification (GTDB taxonomy): domain Bacteria; phylum Planctomycetota; class Planctomycetia; order Planctomycetales; family Planctomycetaceae; genus SXKJ01. Next base: position 11,886 of record SYJG01000162.1, on the reverse strand, counting down.
GCGTTTTCGTCTGCTGCGCCGACGTGTGGACGACAGCGGCCTCGTGCTCCAGATTGCCGTAGTGCCGGAACGTCTTTTGAAAGCTGGAGACCGACTGAGTGTCGGCTTGCCACGGCACGTCGAGCGGTTGATTGCCCGATTCGCCCGACGCATCGACCGTCACGGTGCGACCAACGGTCGTCGCTTTCAAGTCGAGCGCAAAGCCAATGTCGGCGAATCGCGTCTGCTTCGTCGAGCCGATGAAGCCCAACTCATCAATCACCTTCACCAGCGGCAATCCGGCAAAGAAATGATAGCGCGTCCGATACTTGGCGATTCGCTCGCCGTTCGGGCCGGTGTAGAAGCCATCGACGCGCACGCAGGCTCGCACCGGGCCGGAGGATTCAACGACGACGCGACGATCCGCGCCGTCCTTTGCGCTCGAGAATCGGTGGCCGGATTGATCGACATAAAAGTGCTCGCCGTCCGCCGCACCCGTCGCGACCAGTTCGTCCGAACGGGTTTGACCGTCTCCGTTGAGATCAGAGGAAATCGTCCGCAAAGCCGTGGCACCAGCGGCGGAAAACTCCGTTCGCAGTGCTCCGGTCGAGACCGTCACCATTTCGTTGCGCGCTTCGACGAGCTTCGATGGCGACGGCGCTCGCACGACGTCGTCGCCGAACTCCAGCGCGTATTTGCGTCCCGGCTCGGCCACGAAGTCGATCGTCAGCCAGCGGACGCTCTTTCGTTCGGCGTCCCAGGTCGCGGCGACTCGCGCTTGCAGTGGTCGCTCACCTCCACGGTCGTCGATCAGCCGACAGTTCTCAGCGCTCATCAGTTTCCCGCGAGGAAACGGCACTCCCGTTGTGATCGGCCAAGCAGCCTTGCGGTCAGCAAACGGTTCGTCGATGACCAGATCCACTCTGGTCGCCGCCACGGCGAAGCGTTGAGCGATGCAAAGCTGCGCCGTGAGCAGAACGATCGCCACAAGAATCGAAGAACGGTGCGGCAGAGCGATCTTCATGACGCCCTCGTGGATGAGACAGAATGAGACTCGGCAAGAGCGAAGCATCGTGGCAGGTGCGAAGAGTTCTATCAGGTGACAAGAGCTATGTAATACGCATTCCCAAAATTAGCCGCGCAGCTAATTTCGGTGATTCGTATTACCTGATGGAGTCGCTGATCAAAGAACTCAACCCTCGCGTGAAAGGAACTGCGGTCATCCACCCGCGATCGGGCTGCTGATGCGCTGCCACAGACCGCGATGAATCGGCAGGCCCGCCAGTCGGCGAGTTCGCTCGAAGCTGGTTTGATAATCCAGGTGGTGGTTGGCCGGACGCTCGTCCGGCTGCGGAAGCGGCGAGAAGAGCGAGTGGTGGTTGAGCAAGGCGTTCACGATCTCGAAATAGTCGGCCACGTCGGTCCACATGTGCAGCGAACCGCCGAGTTGCAACACACGTGCGACGCGGTCGGCGAAGAGGTCGGTGAAGAGTCGCCGACGGCGATGCTTGCGCTTCCACCACGGGTCGGGAAAGTAGACGTGAACCGCGGCCAGCGAAGTTGGCCGGATCAGGTGGTCAAGCAGAAAATTCGCATCCCCACCCATCACGCGAGCGTTCGGCTGCTGGCGTTTGAAGAGTCGTTTTGCGCCACGCCGGCCTTCCGTGAAGTCGAGTTCCACACCCAAAAAGTTTCGCTCTGGCTGCGTCGTGCTGGCGTTGAACAGGAACATGCCGCGTCCGCAACCGACGTCCAACTCGACGGGATTCGAGTTACCGAACAGCTTCGGCCAATCCAACCGACCATCATCCGCGAGGTACGGCTTGAGATCGTCGAAGCAGAGAAAGCTCGGACGGAGATCGACAACTTCGGACATCGGGAATCAACTCGGCTCCCGGCCTGCCGCGTCGCGATGAATCGGGACGCCGATCATGTTGCCGTTGAAGACCATCTTGTCGTTGACGAAGCCTTGAAAGTCGTACTCGACCAGCCGATTGGGCCGGATCTTGGTGACCTGCACAACCAGAACGAGACGGCTCTTCGGATAGACGGGTGCTCGGAAACGAACCTCGTTGATGCCGCCGAAACCGAGGTAGTCGCCGCCGAGGATTCTGTATTTGCGAGCATAAAATCCGCCGAGCTGCGCGGCGCTCTCGCACAAAATGACTCCCGGCATCAGCGCGAAATCGGGCATGTGGCCACGAATCCAGAATTCGTGATCGGTGACGTCTTTGTAGCCAACCACCAGGTGGGTCGCCGGATCGACATGCACGACCGCAGTGAGCTGTTCCATCTCAAACCGTTGCGGATTGACGGCCCGCACCGCTTCCAGATCGAACATCGGGTGGTCGTAATCGTATTGCGACAGGTCAGTGAGCGGCTGGGCCATGAGTGATCGAACGGCAAAGGAATTGGGAGGATCGTGATCGGCTGAATTAGGTTTCAAGCAAGTTGCGAATCTGAGTCAGTTCCGTCAACAGTCGGTCGGGGCGCAGTTCGGAGGTCAGCAGTTGTTCCGCGGAAGCTTGGAGACTGTTCTTGTCACCGGCGAACAAAGCCGTGCGGAACCCTGTTTGTTTTGCGACCGTCAAATCGTCCGGCCAACGGCTGCTGACGTAAAGCACCTGCGACGGTTCAAAACCTTGTTCGGCAAAGGCCTCGGCGGCGGTTGTGAAAAGCGTTTGCGAAGGTTTTTTCACTCCGACGTCACTCGACAGAACAACGCAACGCGCCGCAAACAACCGACCGAGCGGCGGCAATTTAGTGGTCGCCTGAAAGGCTCGCAACAACTGCGTCAGCGTGAAGGACTGTCCGTCGGACAGTAAACCTTGAACGATCCCCGCTTCCGCCACAGCCTTCACCACTGCGGCAGCCTGATCCATCGCGGCGATGCCTTGCAGACACGAGTGGAAAAAAAATGCGACTTTCTCGGCATACTCATCAGGGTCGCCGTAGAAATCGACGTCATATTGATACTCCTTCTGCTCCAGCCTGGAAATCAGTTTGCGCCATAACTTGGTCGAATTGACTTGCCCAATGTCTCCCTTTTTGGCGGGCACGGTTAACTGCATCTCCTCCATCACCTCCTTGTACTGAGTGAAGAGATGCTGCCACGGAGCACCCGACTTGCGGGTCATACTCTGCCACATGTTGAATTCTTGGATCGTCTTTTCGAGCGCGACCTGCATCCGAATCTGTTGCGCCGGAAGCAGCAGCAAGTCCCCATCGGTGATCCGCAACAGCGTGCCGTAGACGTTCCAAGTGACGGCCTTGATTCCCGGAAGCGGTTTGATCGATGGAATCGCTTTGCGCGGGACGCGCGGCGGTGCGGTGGGCCAGATCAATTCGTCTCGGTGGGCGAGCCACTCGGCATATTCCATCAACGTCTTTGGCATGGCGAGGCAGTATCGAGCGGCTCGCGAGGACGTCAACCCTCGCCGGCGTGCTAACGTGAATTGCTACGCCAGTAGCCCTTTCACGACGTTGCCTTCGATGTCGGTCAGCCGGAAGTCGCGGCCTTGGAAGCAGAACGTGAGTTTCGTGTGGTCGATCCCCAGCAGGTGCAGGATCGTGGCGTTCCCGTCGTGAATCAGACACCGTGATGCTATTTCCGCTTTGTAACCAGTCGCTCGGCGCGTTCGAGGATAGCCGTGGTAATCGCACCGGTATGCTCGTCTCGGGGTTTCGGTCTTTCGAGCTTGCTACGCATGGCTCGGATCGTGATCGCATCGTTATTCTTATAGTACTGCCGATGAAGCCGGAGTTCCCAATCCTGCTCTTGTGTTTTGTAGCGTTGAAGGAAGTCTAGACATCTCCGCAACTGGCGACCGCCTTCAGCTTCAGCTCGCGTAAACAAATACTGACGAACCGGGCCATACTCTGCGTAGGTACTCACTTCAGAGGAAGTCAGAACTTCCCCAGCCTTTCTTAGAAGATCGTTTGCTCTCATGGCCATTGTCCCATCCTCGCCTCTGGCGAGCGTCGAAATCAGCATCAGGGCCGTCCTGTATTGGTCCGAGTTCCAAAAGCTCTGGTTCGCAATCAATCTTTGTAGCAAACGGAATGACTCGGGAAAAATTGCGAAGAACACACGCCAACACTTCACCTCTTCCCAACGAAAGCCGGGCATTGGGTACGGCTTATCTTCGTCGTAGAGGCGCATCGCTTTTACGAACCGGGAGAACTCTTGTCTCTCCCGGATGGCCGTGTGGTTCCCCGGCGTTCGCGAAAGTACGTTAAGCCAACCTCCTATTCCTGAGGTAACAGCAGGAGTACTCCGGAGCCTGTCAGGCAAAGACCAGAGTTCTCGGAGTGCTCCCCACATATCCTCGCCTACAAGGACTCCTTGGAGTTGCGACGCCTCAGCGATCGCAGCAGTTGGAACCTCAAAACGACTCAGACGTCCGAACTGTCTGAAAATATCCATCTCAGACAGGGGAATGAACTGTGTCTGTCTGGTTCTCCAAATGGAGGACCGGTTCCCCAAGACACGATCAGCCTCATTGAGCATTGCAGTTCTAAAATTGGAGCCAGACTCATCTACCGGAGTGAAACGATTTAGGGTGAAAGCGATGATGGGACTTTGCTCTGCTTTGGTGGGCCAGTCGGGATTGTCCAAGATCCAATCGTGAAGCGAGAGGAATCCATACGCCTGTCTGTGGATGTCGTGCCCGTCAACATGCAGGAGGATAACCGGCTCTTTCTCAAGCAAATCACACCACCGGACAATCGTTCGACTCTTCACGCGGAATCGTCGTGCATCTTTGATTTGAAAATTGAAGCAAACAGACGAGTGCGCTGTTTGTTCTCGCATGTGTCCGTAACGATCTTCGCCGATGTCGACGGTTGGCTCGGCGAGTGTGAAGAATCGTAGAAGCAAAGCATCGCCGAGCTTCTCGCCGCAACCTCCCTGGTAGATGTTCTCGGTTCACATGACGTTCTCCGTTTGTTCGTCGCCTTAATTACATCAGTAACTCCTTCACGACGATGCCTTCGACGTCGGTCAGGCGGAAGTCGCGGCCTTGGAAACGAAACGTGAGTTTCGTGTGGTCGATGCCGAGCAGATGCAGAATCGTCGCGTTCCAGTCGTGAATCGGGACCGGGTCGCGGACGATGTTGTAGCAGTAGTCGTCCGTCTCGCCGTAGGTGATGCCGGGCTTCACGCCGCCGCCGGCAAGCCACATTGTGAAGCAGCGGCCGTGATGGTCGCGGCCGTAGTTGGTCGGTGTGAGTGCTCCCTGGCTGTAGACTGTGCGGCCAAACTCGCCCCCCCAGATGACTAGCGTGTCTTCGAGCAGGCCACGTTCCTTGAGGTCGCGGACCAGTGCGGCGCTCGGCTGATCGACGTCTTTGCATTGGCCTCGAATCTGACTCGGCAGCGAACTGTGCTGGTCCCAGCCCCGGTGCATGAGCTGCACGAAACGGACGCCCCGCTCAACCATGCGCCGCGCGAGCAAACAGTTCCGAGCAAATCCGCCATCCACGCCGTCGTCCTTGATGCCGTAGCTGTCGAGCACATGCTTCGGCTCCGACGACAAGTCCGTCAGTTCCGGGACGGAGGATTGCATCCGAAACGCCATCTCGTACTGTGCGATGCGGGTGTTGATCTCCGGATCGCCGATGGATTCGGCGGTGATTTGATTCAGCTCCGCGAGTCCGTCGAGCATCTGCCGTCGCGAGCCGCCGTCGATGCCGGGTGGGTTCGACAGGTACAGCACCGGATCGTCGCCGCTGCGAAAACGGACTCCCTGATGCTTCGAGGGCAGAAAGCCGCTGCCCCACAGTCGCGAAAAAATTGGCTGATCGGTTTTGTTCCCGCTCCCCTGTGAGATCATCACGATGAACGCCGGCAGGTTCGAGCTTTCGGTGCCGATGCCGTAGCTCAGCCACGCTCCGAGGCTCGGCCGGCCCGGCTGCTGCGAGCCGGTTTGAATGAACGTGATCGCCGGATCGTGATTGACCGCCTCGGTATTGAGCGTCTTTACGATCGCGATGTCGTCGGTGATCGTCGCGATATGCGGCAGAAGCTCGCTGACCGAGGCTCCGCAATCGCCGTGCTGAGCGAACTTGAAGATCGACGACACGACCGGCAGCGACTTCTGCCCCGACGTCATCCCGGTGATCCGCTGCCCCATGCGAATCGAGGCAGGCAACTCTTGGCCATGAAACTCTTTCAACTTCGGCTTGTAGTCGAACAAGTCGATGTGCGACGGCCCGCCGGACATGAAGAGGTAGATGACTCGTTTGACCTTCGGCGAAATGTGCAGCATCGGCAACACACCAGGGACGCCGACCGGTTTGGCCGCGTCGGCTGCGAACAGCTTCGGATTCAACAACGATGCCAGCGCCGCCGCACCGAGGCAGGTCGTCGATCGGCCGAAGAAGTGTCGTCGAGTCAGTAATCGTTGGCAGTCAGACAGCAGATTCATGGTTTCGTCCAGTGATTTCCTCGCCGTGTCCGCAGGAGCGATCGCAATTCTTAGTAGCAGAATCGGGCTATGGCAGTACGTCAAGGAGGACGAGCCGCAAACGTCTCTGGTGGTGAAACGGACTTGCAAAACCCGGCGGATTCCTCTTTCTTACGCCTCCGAGACGCCGAAGCCGGACCTTGCTCCGTGAGTTCGGCCCTGCCGTCCTCTGTGCGAGCCTTTCAGAATGAGCGATTCCGCAAAGCGAGTGGTCATCACCGGCCTGGGCCTTGTCAGCCCAATTGGGATCGGCATGGATCGCTTCGAGGCGGGACTCAAGACCGGTCAAAGCGGTATCGCACCGATTTCGCTGATCCCGTACAGCGCGGCTCCCGGCGGCATCGGGGCCGAGGTCAAAGAGCTCACCGACGAGACCGCCAAATCGAAATGGCTCAAAGGTCAACGCAAGAGTTTTAAGGTCTACAGCCGCGACATCCAATTGGGCGTCCTCGCCGCGATCATCGGCATTGAGCACTCCGGCCTGAAAATCGAGGAACTGGCTCACGAACGAATCGGCGTCGAATTCGGTTCCAATCAGATGTACTCGCCACCGGACGTCCTCCAGGGAGGAGCCAACGCCTGCGCCGACGAAAGCCTAAAATTCCAATTCGATCGCTGGGGCCAAACCGGCTTGCACGCGATGGAACCGCTGTGGCTGCTGAAGTTCCTGCCGAACATGCCCTCGTGCCACATCAGCATCCTGGCTGACGCGCGCGGGCCGAGCAACTCGCTGACTCTCAACGAAGCTTCGGGCAACGCTTCGATCGGTGAGGCTCTGCGGATCATGCGCCGTGGCCAAGCCGACGTAATGATCACCGGCGCAACCGGCACTCGCACCGCCAGCATCAAAGGCATCCACGCGGCGCTGCAAGACGAGCTGGCCAATCATCCCGGCGAGCCGCCCGAAACCTGGAGCCGCCCGTTCGAAGCCACTCGCAACGGCCAAGTGCTGGGCGAGGGAGCCGGTGCGATCCTCCTCGAAACCGAAGCTTTCGCCGCCGCGCGCGGAGCGACCGTCTACGGCTCGATTCTCGGCACCGGCTCGTCCTGCGTGATCGACAAACAAGGCCACGCAAATTATCAGCTCGCATTCGTGAACGCCGCGCGAGCCGCGTTCCGCGATGCCGGAGTCACTGCCGAGGACATCGGCCACGTCAACGCCTTCGGGCTTGGCACCGTTCGTTGCGATGCCGAAGAAGCTGCCGCAATCCACGACCTGTTCGGGACTCGCGCCGAGCAAATTCCGGTCACCGCGTTCAAGAGCCAACTTGGCAATTCCGGAGCCGGCTCCGGTCCCTTGGAACTCGCCGCCTCACTACTGGGCTTGAGAGCCGGCGTCGTGTACCCGACTCTCAACTACCGAACCCACGACCCCGCCTGCCGCCTCAACATCATCCATGACGCACCCGCCCCCATCAGCAACAAGCTGTTCCTTAAACTCAGCACCACCGACATGGGTCAAGCCACGGCCCTGATCGCCGCCGGTGTGTAATCACTCTTGCCGGCCGTTGGAGAGGAATTCGCATCGACAGGCGGGAGCAGCGAGGTTGAGACAAGCCAGGTGCGAATCCGTCACAATCGCGGAGCAACGAGGGAATGTGTGGAGACGACGACACATCCCATGGGCGACCGATGGTGTAGCGATGGTTCAATTGTTGGTCTGCGACGGGCAACCGGCGATACTTCGCACGTCCAGATTTGGGACTTCTGAGCGGCAAGGCGCTAGCCGCCGATCTCGGCCGAACTGATGGACCGGCGGCTAGCGCCGTACCGCCCAGAAACATCTCACCAAGGGCCATCCGAGGTATAAAGCCGGGACTCCAGCTCGAAGGTGCGCAGTCGGATTAGGTGTCGGCAGAGGCTCGCAAATCCGTTGAGTCTTCTGAATTCAAACGCATACAAAATGAGCTGGCACCGAAATATGTCGCCGCCAGCCCAGGTGTTTTTCCGAGGTTCCCGACAGATCCGGCTTCAGTGGATCTTGCCGGAGGATTCCGTCGGTTAACCGAACGGCTGGGAAGCCGTGACGGTTATGCCGGTTCGTTGGCCGCGGATTGTTAATTTCCGTCAGTGGCGACCGAGTCTGTTTTGTCGGAGTCATAGGAGCTCCCGATAAGACTGTCATCTTGAACGTCGATTGTGGCCAAACAACGAATCGCGACCACTTTGATTCAAGCCGCGAAAGGCTTCGCGGTGGACAGGATTCAGAGCGAAGGGACTCGCGACATGATCAATTTGCGGAGGCATCTGGCGTGGCTGTGCTCGGCCAGTGTGTGGTGCGGCACGGCGGTTTACGGTGCCGAGCCAATGGCACCCGCCAACACCGCGGAGCAAGAACCAGCACGGTTACGGGGCACGTCGGATGCTCCGGCTTTGGGAATTCGCCCAGTCGATCCAGCCGACTACTGGCAGCGGTTGGAGCGCGCCGAAGCGCAGATCGCCGAGTTACAGTCGCAGGACCAAACGCTGCGCGAATCACAGTCGCCGATCCAACAAGTTGGCTTCAATCCGCTGCACATGGCTCCGCTGTTCTTCGCTCACGATCCCGAAATCGGCATCGTCCGCGAGCAGACCAGTTCGACATCATCCTTGATGGAAGCTGCCAAAGATCCGTCGAAGCCAGAAGCACCGAAGCCCAAGAAGTGGTTCGACAAGCTCAGCATTCGAGGCTACGCCCAGTTTCGCCTCAACGATGAGACGCATCGTGAGGACGGTTCAGCGCCGGCCCAGTACGTCGGCGACCGGTCGTTGGCGGATAATCAGAGTTTTCTGATTCGGCGGGCTCGCGTGATTATCTCCGGCGATGTCCACGAGCGATTGTATGTGTACTTGCAGCCGGACTTCGCCTCTTCGGGAACGGAGCCCAGCAATCAGTTCACGCAGATTCGGGACTGGTACGGCGACTTCTATCTCGACGAGCAGAAGGAACTGCGGCTCCGAGTGGGACAGTCCAAGGTTCCGTATGGCTGGGAGAACCTGCAATCCAGTTCAAACCGAATTCCGCTCGACCGGCACGATGCCCTGAACAGCGCGGTTCGTAACGAACGCGATCTGGGCGTGTATTTCTTTTACACGCCGACATGGGCTCAAGACTTCTTCAAAGACGTGCTCGAACAGGGACTCAAGGGTTCGGGAAATTACGGTCTCTTCAGCGTGGGTGCGTACAACGGCCAAGGTGGATCGTTCATCGAGGTGAACGACAACCTTCACATTTTTTCGCGGTTGACGCTGCCGCTGACCTTCGAGAGCGGCCAGCGCATGGAACTCGGAATTCAAGGCTACACCGGCCAGTACGCCGTCACGGGATCGCCGATTCGCGCTCCCGGTGATTTGACGCTCACGACGCCGATCGGAACCGTGGCCGGGACCGGGCTGGGGACCGCCAGCGCTCGCCGTGGCTTCCGCGATGAACGCCTGGCCGGGTCGTTCATCTGGTATCCGCAGCCGCTGGGATTTCAAACGGAATGGACGGTCGGCCGCGGCCCCGCTTTGGATGCGGCTCAGGACGAGATTGAAGTGCGTTCGTTGCACGGCGGATACGCCATGTTGTTGTACAAGCTCGATACGGATTGCTGGGGCACGTTCTTTCCATTCGCCCGCTATTCGTACTTCAAGGGGGGGTACAAGTCCGAGCGAAACGCGCCATTCGCCCACGTCAACGAATGGGAGTTCGGCACGGAATGGCAAATCAATCCTGCGGCCGAGTTGACGCTGTCCTATCTCATCACCGACCGCACCAACACGACCGCCAACAACACGGCGAACACGCTGGGGCCGGTGGCCGCAATCCCCACTTCCTACGGCCAATGGGACGGCCAAGCGATTCGGTTTCAGTTCCAGATTAATTACTGACGAATCCGTCCGCTCAACTCAGAAACGAAAAGACCTCGCGAGCCTCACTTGTTTATGAGCGGTTCGCGAGGTTTTTAGGCTCTCGGCCATTCCTGTTGAAAAACGGTTATGTCGAAGAGGACTCACGCAAAGACGCGAAGACGCAAAGCGTTGAAATCCTTGGAGTCCTTCCACTTTGCGACTTCGCGTCTTTGCGTGAGACCTCCACCTAATCAACACAACTGGCGGAGAACCGGTTTTTATTTCGGGCTCCCCGCAGAATCTGTGAATGGACGCAGAGTAAACAAGGAGAACACCTCCTGAAGTGATCTTTGGTTGGAAAGGCATTGAAACGAAGTCGATTCCCACCGGAGAATTTTCGGATGACCGACCCCACCGATAAACCGAAACGTCGGCCGCGATATCGCGGAACGCATCCTCGGCAGTTCTCGGAGAAGTACAAGGAGCACGACCCCGCTCGCTTCGCTGACGATGTGGCCAAGGTGCTGGCCAGCGGCAAGACTCCGGCCGGGACGCATCGGCCGATCATGGTCCGCGAAATCATGCAGGTGCTCGCGCCGCAGCCGGGAGAATTCGCGGTCGATTGCACGCTGGGCTACGGCGGACATGCTCGCGAATTGCTGGCGGCGGTGCGGCCGGGGGGACGATTGCTGGCGATCGATGCTGATCCGATTGAACTGCCGAAGACGGAAGCTCGCTTGCGGGAACTGGGATTTCCAGTGGAATCGCTGATTGTGCGACGCAGCAATTATGCGGGCGTTGCTCAACTCATCGCGGCCGAATCTTCGGATGGAGCCGATGTGCTGCTGGCGGATCTCGGCTTGTCGTCGATGCAGATCGACGATCCCGCGCGGGGTTTCACCTTCAAAGCCGATGGGCCGCTCGACATGCGGATGAATCCGTCGCGAGGCGAATCGGCGGCGGCGCTGCTCGCGAGAATGGATCGAACGGGACTCGCAACGCTGCTGGAAGAGAACGCCGACGAACCACGAGCGGCTCAGATCGCAGCGGCAATCACGTTCGCTCAATCGCGCGAACCATTGACGACCACACAAGGACTCGCCGGTGTCGTGCAAGCGATCATCTCGCGTCTGCCACAAACCGCCAACGAGCACGCCGACGATGCTGTGCGGCGAGTGTTTCAGGCGTTGCGAATTGCTGTGAACGACGAGTTCGGTGCGCTCGATATGCTGCTTCGCAACTTGCCGTACTGCCTGAAGCCGGGGGGCCGAGCCGCGATCCTCACGTTTCATTCTGGCGAAGACCGCCGCGTGAAGCTCGCGTTGAAACAGGGACTGCGCGACGGCCTATATTCGTCCATCACGGACGAAGTCGTGCGAGCGTCGCCTGCGGAACAGCGAGCAAATCCTCGTTCGTCATCGGCGAAGCTGCGGTACGCGGTGCGGTCACTGTGAAATGTCCCGCCACCGGGCTTGCCCCATTGGTATCTACACAACTCTGCGAACCCCATGAAAACGTGTCCGCCTTACCTCTGCGCTCTTCGCTTCTCTGCGGTAAAAATGCAGTTTCCGTCACTTTTACCGCAGAGAAGCGAAGAGCGCAGAGATGATGAAATTGCCGGCCATTT
>SYJG01000161.1 GCA_005798445.1 Planctomyces sp. | reverse complement strand
TCGAACGCTCGCTGCGCGTGCTCGACGGAGCGGTACTGGTACTGTGCGCCGTCGGCGGCGTGCAGAGCCAGTCGCTGACCGTCGATCGCCAGATGAAGCGGTATCGCATTCCACGCATCGCGTTCATCAACAAGATGGACCGCATCGGAGCCAATCCGTTCAAGGTCACTCAGCAAATCAAAGACAAGTTGCACGTCACCCCCGTGCCGATTCAACTCCCGATGGGAGCGGAATCTGACTTCGCGGGGGTCATCGACCTCGTCACCATGCAGGCGATCTATTTCGATGGCGAGGATGGCGAAACCACGCGCCGCGAAGCGATCCCCGAAGGCTACACCGAACAGGCCTCGACCGCCCGACAAGAGATGCTCGAAGCACTCTCGATGTTCGACGACCGCTTGATGGAAGCGCTGCTCGAAGAACGAGAAATTCCGGTCGATCAAATTCGGACGCTGATCCGCGAAGCGACCCTCTCGCAAGAGATCACGCCCGTCATGATGGGCACGGCGTATCGAAACAAAGGTGTGCAAGAACTGCTCGACGCGGTGACGCACTACCTCCCCAGCCCGCTGGACCGCACCGTTCTTGTGACCAATATCGACCACAAGAAAGTCGAAGGCGAAGCGGAAGACGCCGCCAAGGTCACGCTCACGAAGAACGCGAAAGACCCGTTGGTCTGTATGGCGTTCAAAACCGTCGTCGAGCAATTCGGCCAGTTGACCTTCATGCGGATTTACCAAGGGAGCATGGTCAAAGGCGAAAGCTACACGAACACCCGCACGGGCAAGCGACAACGCTTCGGCCGTATCGTGCGCATGCACGCAAACAATCGCGCAGACATCGACATTGCCGGCCCAGGTGACATCGTCGCTGCCGTCGGCGTTGAGTGCGCATCGGGCGATACCTATTGCGGCGAGCCCGTCAACTACGCGCTCGAAAGCATCTGGGTTCCCGAGCCGGTCATCCGTCTCTCGATCGAAGCGGCGGAGCGCGACGGTGCCGACAAGTTGTCGAAGGCACTGGAACGCTTCCGTCGTGAAGACCCGACCTTCCACGTCCAGTCCGACCCGGAAACCGGTGAGACGCTGATCGCCGGCATGGGCCAGTTGCATCTCGAAATCTACACCGAGCGTATCAAGCGCGAGTACAAAGTCGAGTGCATCGTCGGCGAACCAAAGGTGGCCTACAAAGAGACACCGACTGCGTCCGTCGAGTTCAACTACAAGCACAAGAAGCAGTCCGGCGGCTCCGGCCAGTACGCTCATGTCGTCGGCAAGATGACCCCGCTGCCGGAAGGTTCCGAGGAGCCGTACGTCTTCCTCAACGAGGTCACGCAAGGGCGCATCCCCAAGGAATACATCAAGCCGGTCGATGACGGCATGCAGCTCTCGCTGGTCAAAGGGCCGCTCTGCGAATGCGAAGTGGTCGGCGTGCAGATCCAACTGCAAGACGGCAGCTACCACGATGTCGATTCGTCCGAAATGGCGTTCCGCATCTGCGGCCAAGGGGCCATGCGTGAGATTTTGAAGGACGCGAAGCTTGGACTGCTCGAACCGATCATGAAGTTGGAAGTTGAAGTCCCCGAGGAATACCAAGGAGGCGTTTGCGGCCACTTGAGTAGCAAACGCGGTCTGATCACAGAGACGGCAACCAACATGGGCATCGGCGTCATCAACGCCGAAGTCCCGCTGGCCGAAATGTTCGACTACGCCAACGAGCTGCGCTCGATGACGCAGGGCAAAGGGGGGTTTACGATGGAATTTTGCAAGTACAAACTGCTCCCCCGCAGCCTGCAGGAAGAGGTCGTTGAGAAGCGGCGAGCCGACAAAGACCCGAAGAAAGCCAAGCAACTAGTGGCTGCGAAGTAATCTGCGGCGACAAGTCGTCTTCGAAAATCAAAAGCCCGGTTGTCTCCAAGACGACCGGGCTTTTTTGTCGCACTGTCATTCTCACTTGAGCAGGTCTTCCGGCTTCACACCTTTCGAGTAGCCGCCGAATTTGAATCGCAGCGGTTTGAAGTCTCCGACGAGATCGACCTTCGACTTCTCCAGAATCTTGCCCTCCATCGACAGGCACCAGTAGCTCGCGTTGACGATCAATCGGCGAGTCCCCTCCCACAGCAGGTCTTCGGAGGCTCCCATTGTGGTCGTGAAGATGCGAGCGACTTTGCCGCTCTCGCTCATGTAGGACTTGGTCCAGGCGACGGGCATCATCGGATCGTTCTTCTTCCCTTCGACCGCTGGGCTGTCATCTTTCAGCGTCGCGGTCACTTGGCCGAGTACCAGCGGCAGGCTGTCTCCCGGCAGCGGCAAGCGCACGCCGTAAACGTCCGTCGTACCGAAGATGTCGCCGTCTTTGATGCCTCGCAGAATTGGGTGCGACGCTTGATCTTTCGCCAAGAGGCCACGAGTTCCCTCGACCGCATGGTGTCCGTGATGGCTGATCCACGTCTCGCCGAGCACCTGCCTACCAAAACCTTGTTCGTACTCTTTGCCGCCGTAGGTCCAACCGTACTTCTCGAACTTGCGACCTTTCGGAATGTTGAAAGCGTGCGTCGAAGTCCGCAGGCCGATCACCGGCTTGCCCGCTTCGATGTAATCGACGAACGGCTGCATCTGCTCATCCGGCAGATTGCGGAACCGCAGTCCGAGAATCGCCAGATCGGCCGACTTCAACGCCTCGGTCCCCGGAATGTTGGTCTGATGATCCGGCTTGATCGAGCCATCCGCCGGATCAATCGGGAACAGCACCGTGCATTTGAAACCGTGATGCTTGGAGAGAATCTTCGCCAACTGCGGCAGCGCCTCTTCCGAGCGGTACTCGTCATCGCCGCTGATGAGCACGATGTGCTTCCCCTTGCCCGGCCCGTCGCCTCCCTCGAACACGATCCAGGGATCGGCGGCCTTCGCGGCCGAGGCGATCAAACCAAACCCGAACCCAACAGCCATCAAGCACAGAGCCAATCGAATCTTCACGGTCAAACCTTTCGAGTGGTGAATCGTGGAAGTCATCCAGACGGACATGGTTTCAAGCCGACGGCAAGCAAGCAAGGGCCGCAAGCGTTTGTGGAGAAACCGGACCTTGCCATTGGTCGGCTTTGATCCGACGGCATAGAATCCGGCCGCCATGAAGTTCGACATCATCCTTGCTCCTGAAACGCTCGAAGACCTTCGTGATTTCAAGGCGAACGAAAAGGCTCAAGTGCGAGACGCGATTGAACAGCATTTGCGTCACGAGCCGAAGAAGCTGAGCAAAAGCCGTATCAAGCGACTGCGTGGCACGAAACGACCTCAGTACCGGTTGCGAGTCGGAGATGACATCCGCGTCTTTTACGATGTGACCGATGACGCCGTCGAAGTTCTGGCGATTGTCCGAAAGTCCGCAGCCGACCAATGGCTCCAACAATTTGGTGAACCCGATGAAACAGATCCCGCTGTCTGATGCCAAAGACCTGTCAAAACTCCTTCGCCAAGCTGAGCGTGAGACGATTGTGTTCACTCGGCGCGGCAAGCCTGCCGGCGTGCTGGTCGGTTTCACGTCCGAAGACGATTGGTTCGACTACAAGCTCGAACACGACGAACGATTCTTGAAACGGATTGAGCAGGCGCGCAGGAGCCTGCGACGCGGCAAAGGTGTGAAACTGGAAGACGCCATTGCGTCGAAACCGCACTCTGACAGGTGACATGCCAGGATTACGAAGCGAGTTCTTGGCGGAGATCTTCCAGTGAGATGGTCGCTGGTTCCTGGGAGAGTTGGCGCAGCAGCGCCATGAACTCCGGGTTGTCCTTGAGCAGTTCGACCTCCACGGCGAATTCGTCAACGTGCGACAGGGCGAAGACAGAACCATTGGCTTTCCGCAGCACCACCAATTCGTCTTGAGCCTGATCGACGACTTCGTCCAACGAGGCGTGGGTCTGTCCCAGTTCGATGACCTTCATAGTTCCACTTCCTTCCCCGCGACGAATAGTTTGTTGTGCTCTTTGTGGCCCACGGCTTTGATCTTGATGAACGGACCTGCGTCTTCGGAGACGACATCGTAGAAAACGCGAAAGTTTTGAACTCGGAGTTCCCAATCGGCCAGTTCGTTTGCGCTCAATCGCTTTCGGTTTCGTGTTTCGGTCGTGGGATCGTGCCGCAGTTGGTTTTCGATGGCGTCGAAAATCTGCGTCTGTTCAAACTTGCGATAAGCTCGCACTTGGTCTGCCGCAATTTGCGTGAAGCGAATGTCGAATTTCATGTTCGCATCACGTCCTACCTACAGGGGCTCAACGACGACAACGCACAGCTTGCAGGAATAGTTCACATCGTGCAAGTCGTGGTCGCTTTGCGGCCAAGCTGGTATTTGCCAATCAATAATCCCGCACAGCCCCGTCCGGCAGCGTGGGCTTCGGCCATTTGAAGACTCGTTTGGGGTCGGCGTTGACCTTCTCGAACATCGACTCATCGACGGTCACGCCGAGGCCGGGGCCTTGAGGGAGGGTCGCGTAGCCGTCTTTGTCTTGGTCCCAGCTTTTGCGAGCGACTCCGGCGGGCATCAGGTGGCCGTCGAGGTAGCCTTCGTGGATCAGCAGGAACGGGACCGCGAACGCCGCGTGGATGCTGGCGGAGAGGCCGAGTTCCGAGCAGGTGCAGTGCGGGGCCAGCGGGACGAAGTACGCCTCGGCGAGCGTCGCGATCTTTTTCATCTGCGTGATGCCGCCGGTGTGGCCGCAGTCGGGTTGTAGGATGTCGATGCAACGCTCGTGGAGGTACGGCAGCATCTCCCAGATCGTGCGGTCGCGCTCGCCGGTGGCCATCGGGATTTTGATGTGCTGCTTCAGACGCTTGAAGACTTCGATGTTGCCGGGGACGGCGACCTCTTCCAGGAACAGGATGTCATACGGCTCGATGGCGTTCGCGAACTGAATCAGCATCGCGGGCGGGATCGCGCAGTGCGCGTCGAACATGATCGTGTAGTCCGGCCCGTTTTTCTCCCGCGTTTGCCGCACGCCCCGGACCAGCCCCTCGATGTCGCTCGGGTTCCCCGAATAGGGATGCGGCCCACCCGTCCCGAGCTTCTGCGCCTTCGCGTGCGGGTACATGCGGACCTTGTCGCGCGTCGGCCCGCCGAGCAGCCGATAAACCGGCACGCCCCACGTCTTGCCGGTGATGTCCCACAACGCCATGTCGATCGCCGAGATCACATGCGTCATGAATGGCCCGCCGCGCATGTCGCGATGCGACCGATACAGCTTCTGCCACAGATGCTCGATCCGCGTCGGGTTCTCGCCGTCGAGCAATTCAAACAGCGACTGAGCCAACGCGACTGCGACGTTCGGCTCGAGGCCCGTGACCTCGCCCCAGCCGGTGACGCCGTGATTGGTCTCGATCTTGAGGTACGCCTTCGTGCCGACTCGAAACCCGCGCAGCGATTTGATTTTCAAATCGGCTCCGCGATCAACGACGTTCGCGGCGGGGTTGTTTTCCTGAGCGACAGCGTCGGACAGCATCGCGAGACCAGTCGCCATCGCGGCGGAAGCGAACAGATTGCGGCGAGAAACGCCGGTCGAAGCGGACTGAGACATGACGGCTCCTGTTGTCGAAGTAGGATGGCCGCCCTCGGCCGTCCTGCAGGGTTTCGCTCTCAAAGGCGGACGGCCGAGGGCGACCATCCTACTGAGCTGAGGTCGTATCGCCGCGAACACGCACTGTCGAGCAAGCCGCAGCTTGTGAGCGACTCGCGCGGGGCGTAGCATCCAACGCGATTCGCTCTGACTCTCGTGCCGAGGACGCCAACATGGCTGATCCGATTTCGATCCAGTGCCCGCATTGCAAAGTGAAGTTGAAGCTGAAAGCGTCTCCGCCCGCCGGCAAGAAGGTCGGCTGTCCGAAGTGCAAAAAGCCGTTCCCGGTGAAGGCTCCACCGAAGAAGAAGGAGGGGGACGACGACTTCCTTGATGCGCTCGACGATTTGGCCGAGGACGACTACGAAGCTCCAGAGGACGAGGATTCGCAGGAAGACGAAGAGGTCGCTCTGCCGGCACGCAGCGCGAAGCGTTCGAAAAGCAGTGTCTCGACGAAGAAGGGTGGCAAAGGGAAAAAAGGCCGTTCGAAGAAGAGTTCAGCGGGCCCACTGCTGGCCATCATCGGTGGCAGTGTGGCGGTGCTCGCGCTGCTCGCGGGCTTGGTCTATTTGCTGATGAACCTGCCGGGGGGCGGAGCGAAAGGCATCCGCAGCGCGTCCGGCGAGTTCATTGCGTTCGCGCCCTCGGATGCGGACCTATTCGTCTCGGCTCGGCCGGCGGACATGATGGCTTCGCCATTGTTGGCGTCCGTCGTTCAAGATCCGAATGCGAAACAAGGTCTCGCCGAGGTGGAGAAATCACTGGGATTTCCCGTGACCGAGATCGAACACGTCTTCGCCGCGGCCAAGGTGGACTCCAACGTCGCCAAGGGCGCGCCGGCGGCAGGTCCGATGGCGGGGAACCCCATGATGGGGATGCCCGGAATGGGAATGCAGGGGATGGGTGGCGGAAATCGCAGCGGAGTTCAGGATAGCGTCGCGATTCTGCGGTTGAAGCAGCCGTATGGCGGCAAGACGCTCGACCAGATTCGCCAGCAGCTTCCTCCGAAAACTTACAAGGACGTGAGCTATCACGTCAGCGCGGACCCGAATGGTGGCGCATTTTTCTTCGGGGACGAGCGCCACGTCGTGATGGGATGGCCATCGCAGATCGAGAAGATCATCGACCGGAAAGACCAAGTCGAGAACAACGACCTGCTCGCGTACTTCGCCAAAGAGCAGCATTTCTCGCTTGTGGCGATCCAGAAAGGGACCGAAGTTCAAACGACTCTGCCACCGGGATTCAGCCAAGCCCTCCAGCAGAACGAGACTCTGCAAAAGCTGGTGAAGGAAGTCTCGATGGTTCGCATGGATGTCAACATGCCGGCCGGCGTGGATTTCAAAGTCTCGCTGACCTGCAAGTCCGACACGGCCGCACAGCAGATCCATGCCGAAGCGACCAAAGGGATCGACGTACTCAAGCAACAAGCTCAAATCTTGAAGTTCGCGATCCCGGAAATCGACGGCGTCCTCAACTCGCTCAAAGTGAACCAGAGTGGTATGGGAATGGACGTGTCGGTCTCGGTGCCCAGCGCGATGATCGACCGCATCAAGCAAATGGCACCGCAGTCGCCGGGAGCGGGCACAATTGGAGCCGGTACTGCCGGACAATCACCCGGTACGTTTCCCATTGGGGCATCGCCGTTAGAGTCGGTTCCGACGGTCACGCCGCCAACAACGGTTCCGCCACAGAATTGATCGTCCGTCAGTCAGCTAGAGACTCGAAGTGTCTTATTCGCCACCGAGGAAAACGCGATGCGTGCGAAGATTCCGGCATTGCTGATGTGGACGACTCTGAGCGTCCCAGCCTTCGGACAGCAGTTGGTCGTGCAGCAACCGGTTGTCGGCACGACCTCGCTATCGACTGCGGTTGCGGTACCGGATCGCGGCCGAACTTTTTTGGGCGGCGCGTCATCGGCTCAATCGGGGCGATCTCGATTTGGATTTGGCCAGCCAGGTTCTTCGCTGGGTTTGTCGCGATCATCGACTTCGATGTCCGTCGGTGTGACTGTCATCGACCTGCGCGAGATGGACGAAGCGATCTTGAACTCGGTCCCCGATCAGCCGGAGACAGGTTCGCGATTCTCGCGTCATGCGGCGGCGATCAGCGGCTCACGTTCTGAGAGTCCGCGCGAGCCAACTCACGAAGTGGAGTCCACGATAGATCGCGCCGCGAGGTTCGAGAGGCTCGCCCTCAAGGCGGAAGCGGAACATCGTACCGGAGTCGCGAAGCTGCATTGGCAAATGGCGGCGAAGTACGGCTCGGCATCGGCTCGCGAGCGGCTGGCGGAATTATCCAGGTCATACCCATCGAGAGAACGCCGCGCCACGAAGTAACTCGAAGCGTCAGCGAGGGCGTCATCACTTTCGCACTCGCTGACGCTTCGGGTTACTTTGCGGCTGTCAATTCTCGCACGTCGTTGACGAGCGCGGCGATGTCGGACTCAGCGGTGTCCCACGAGCACATGAACCGTGCGCCGCCGGCCCCGATGAACGTGTAGAACCGCCAGCCACGAGTTCGCAGCGCGGTCGCGACTTCGGGGCGCAGACGCACGAAGACCGAGTTGGCTTGGCGGCGCGAGATGAACTCGACGCCGGAGACTTGCGACAGTCCCGCTTCGAGTTGCTCGGCCCGGCAGTTGGCTTGTGTGGCGTTCCGCAGCCACGCACCGGACTCCAGCATGCCGACCCACGGCGAGGCGAGGAACCGCATCTTCGACGCGAGTTGCCCCGATTGCTTGCAGCGATACGCGAACTCGTGCGCGAGTTCCTTTTTGAAAAAGATGATCGCTTCGCCCACCGCCATCCCGTTCTTCGTACCGCCGAAGCAGAGGACATCGACGCCGACTTTCCAAGTGATCTCCTTCGGGGCGACGCCGAGCGCAGCAACCGCGTTGGCGAATCGAGCGCCGTCCATGTGGACTCGCAGTTCGTGACGACGCGCCGTCTCGAACAATGCTTGCAGATCATCGACAGAGTAAACGGTGCCGAGTTCAGTGGCTTGCGTGAGGCTCAGGACTTTCGGCTTCGGGTAGTGGATGTCGCAACGGCGCTGCACCATGTGTGACACGGCCTCCGGCCGGATGCGGCCATCTTCGCCCGACACAACGAGGATCTTTGACCCATTCGAAAAGAATTCCGGCGCGCCGCACTCGTCGGTTTCGGCGTGAGCAAGTTCGTGGCACAAGATGCTGTGATACGACTGGCACATGGCCGAGAGCGCCAGTGCGTTCGCCGCAGTGCCGTTGAACGAAAAGAAGACTTCGCAGTTGACTTCAAACAACTCGCGCAGCAAGTCGGCGGCCTTCGCAGTCCATTCGTCGTCGCCGTAGGCAGGGACATGCCCCTGATTCGCGCGGGCCATCGCATCCCACGCTTCGGGGCAGACTCCCGAATAATTGTCGCTGGCAAAGTGACGGCGGCCGGAGGCAGGATCGAACATGTACGGTCTCTCCATCAACCAGAATCAAAGGGACGTGAGCCGTCCATCGCGGAGTTCCGCGCAGCGCGGAAACCGGGAGGCCAAGTCGGTGCTGTGCGTGACACAGATCAGCACGTTGCCGACGTCGCGGCTGAGTTCCAACAGCAAGCTGCCGATCGTGTCGGCGTTTTCTCGATCGAGGTTGCCGGTCGGCTCATCGGCGAGCAAGAGCGCGGGCTGGTTGATGAGCGCTCGGCAGACGGCCACTCGTTGCCGCTCGCCTCCAGACAACTGCGCGGGACGATGCGCAAGTCGCTGCTGCAACCCGACTCGTTCGAGCAACTGCGTTGCGCGGGCGACGTCATCCGCCGTTGTTCCGGAACCGGCCAATCGTGGGATCAGCACGTTTTCCAAAACCGTGCATTGCGGCAGCAGGTGATGCTCCTGAAAGACGAAACCGACGGACTCCTGTCGCCATGCGGCCAATTCTGTTTCGGTTGCGGCGAAGACATCTCGGCCGCGCAGTCGCACGGAACCTAGCGTCGGTCGCTCCAAGCCACCGAGTACGAACAGCAGCGAACTCTTGCCAGAACCCGACGGGCCGGTGACCGCCAGTGCGTCACCGCGAGTCAGTGACAGATCGACGCCGTTCAAGACGGTCAGTGAACCGGCGGCGGTGACGTACTCCTTGCGGAGTCCGGTGACGATCAAATCAGAATCGACGTGCGACATGCGGGGTCTCATTCAAAAACAGCAGGACCGGAAACGCCGTGCGGTTCCGGTCCTGCAAGATGTCAACAAATCAGAGTGACGCTGTCGAGTTACTCGAAGGAAAGCGTCAACCATCCACCCGTGGCTTTGACTTGAGCGAGGCCGAGTTGAATGGGCGTCTGCCGATCCTTGTCGATATTGATGAAGCGGTCGAACTTGCGAGTCGGCAACGCGTTCTTCACTTTGTTGCGCACAATTCCGGCACGAGCGATTTGGAGTCCAGCGTTGGCTGGTGTTTCAACCGGCGAGACGCCCACTTCACCACTTTCGACAACGAAGGAGGTGCCTTCGATGCGGAACATCAACGGCACGGTGATTTCCTGGGTCGGAATGTCCTCGTCCTTTTGCTTCAGCCCGGCTCGAATCGCGAGTGTCAGTTGACCGTTGTTGACTCGGAAACGAAGGGGATCTTTGTCGGGGAAGACGAAAGTTGCGGGCTCTTTGGCACTCTCAGCGGCCTCGTCAACCTTCTTGGTGATGTTGAGCTTTCGGCCGAGGAGGTCGGAAAACGAGTTTTCGATTTCCTTGCCGAGTTCCTCTTCGGACAGCGTACGGCCGGCGATTTTCAGGCGGTCCAGACTGTTGTTGAGCAACGATTCGTGAAGGGCCAGCACGAGTCCGTTGCTGGGAACGCTGACAAACGGACCGTCGCCGCCGGCCAGTTCATGATCGGACATCAATCGCGTGTTGATTCGCAGGTCGTCCTCTGAAGAACGGTAGCTGGCCGCCGACGGGTACAAATCTTTTTCACGCAGTTTGGAACTAACCTTGGCTTCATAGTCCTTGTTGAGGTCAGCGACCTTGGCATCGACCTCGGTGTTGAACTCCGGCAAAACTCGGCTCGAGATACGCTGTGCCGCGATGGCTTCGGCCTGTCCACGACGGTCTGCCACTTCACCTCGGGCAATGGAATTAGCGAAGCCACCGATCAGGAAAGCGTCGTCGTACTTGGTGGACACGCCGGTCGTCTGATTATTGGCCCGAACGGAAATGTCCGCGACTCCGGCGGTGAATCTGTTCCCGTCGAACAGAATGGGTTTCCAGGCTTTGAAGACGTGATGGCCGGACGTGTAAACGTTGGCTTCATTGGTGACTCCAACGGTGTTGGACTTCACGGCTCCGTTAATCACAAGTTGCAGCCGGATGCCGTCATTGCTGGGCTTCAGATCGACGCCAGCGGTCACTGTGGTTGTCTGATTTCCGCTGACGTTCGCTCCGAGGATGAAGTCCTTCACCGGTCCTTGCTTCGTCGTCGTTTCGGACGCGAGCTTTGACAGAAACTTCTCGCTGGCCACGACACGCAGATTGAAATTGAAATAATGCGTGGACATTGCCGCAGCGATGCGGTTCCCACGGTCAGGTGATGATTTACGAACCGCGTCAAATGCCTTTCGGGCCGCAGTCGCATCGGTCGACGATTGCGACTCCTCGTATTTCTCGATCGAGGTGACCAGTGCCGCCACTTCAGCTCGCAGCTTCTCGGGGTTGTACGGCTGATCCACTGCGGCTGCGAGTTTCACAAATCCATCGAGCGATTGCCTCAAGGCGACGAGTTTCGATCCGTCGAGAAACTTGCGAATCTCTGGAGACGTTGTCTCCGACGGAGACAGCTTTTGATGGACGGCCGAGAGGACCGGGACCGCTGCCATCCCCGTCTTGTCACTGACCAATTTTGTGATCTCGGCAGAACGGACATAGTCCAACCACGCGGGTCCGTTCTTGACGGCGTTCAGTTCGATTTCGAGATCTTTCAGCGACTTCGCGACTTGTTGTCGCGCCCCGTCAAGTTGTTCGCTGGCGGCTTTTTGAGGATCAATTGTCAGCGTGTCGAGCGCTGCATCGGCAATCGCCACGCGACGGTTGAGAGTGGCATAAAGACTTCCCAGCGGTTCATGAATGCTGCGATAGCGGGCATCCCGGAGTGCCGTCTCCATCGTCAGCAACTTCTTCTTCAAGACGTCCAATTGCAGTCGCTGGGTTTCGACGCCCAGCGTTTCTTCGGAGTACAGCTTGGCAACTTCGACGGCGGTCTTTTCGCTCCACTCTTTCCAGTTTCCGTCCAAGACGGCGAATGCATCTTCACCCAGCGTCGCAGGAACATCGATTGGCAACACGCCTCGTAACCCTGTGGGCTGCACTGGTTTGGCGTCATCCCAAGCCCAGGTTCCAGAAACCAGCGTCGTTCCCAAAGCCAAGACCGAGGTGCCGCACAAGGCCATCCAACGGCGGTTCGATCTTCCATTCACTCCGATAATTTGTCGCTCAGTCACAGGAAACACTCCATAAAAATTGGTTCGACCGCATGTTGGCGAAGGGTCGCGATCGGTTCTCCCTTCTCTATCGGCGCTCACTCTCGGAGACCGGTATCGACTTCGCCAGACGTTCTGCGGCTCGTTGTGCAGTAACTGGCGTCGTCGCGAAGATGCACTCAACACAGAACCATTCCCGCTCAAACAGGTTGTGGCATCCGGTCAAATCCTTCGTCGAACCTCCGTACTTACTCAGCCTTCGCAGTCTAGTTGCCCGATTTTTTCGATGCAATTGCTACAGTCGGAAGCGAAGGAAGATTGCCAATGCCCACGAAGCGGTCTGGCAACTTCGTAGAGTCAGCGTGACGACCATCGCCGGGAGCCAACGTACCGCGCTGGTGTCTCACACGCGAATGCCTAGACTTTCGACTCCATCACTCCCCCCTTCGACGTTCCTCACGAGCCCAATCCATTGACTCCATGAACGGATCGCTTCCCAACGCTGACGAGAAGCGCCGGTCCCCGCTGGCCGGAGTGGGAGCGATCATCTGTGGTGGAGGTTTACTGCTTGGTCTGCAGTATTGGCCGTGGCTGGCCCAACACTGGGACGGTTTTAGTCGTTGGGTGCTGGTCGCGTTGGCGATGGGCTTGTTGCTGTGGGGAATCACGCAACTGCTCGCTTTGGCACGTTGGCGTCAGACTGCGACACGTCGGCCAATTTGGAATCGAAATCGGATGGCGATCACGCGCGTGGGGATCGTCTACGTCTTGATCATGAGCGTGATGTTTTTCGGCTCGATCATTGGGAAGACGAACATGCTGATGTTTGTGTTCGCGATGATGATTGGCCCGTGGGTTCTCAACGGCTGGATTGCGTTTTCCATGTTGCGGCACACGTACGCGAAGCGGGTCTTGCCGCAGCGTGTGATGGCGGGCGAGATGGTTTCGGTGGAAATCGAGGTCGCGAATCACAAGTGGTTTTTGAGCTCCTGGTTGTTGGCCGCGCAAGATCAAATCACGCATGTTCGCGACCATTTTCAGGCGGCCGCGCTGTTTGTCCGCGTTCCCGCGAGGCAAAGTCGGCGAGGTCGCTATTTCGTGCGGTTCAGCCAGCGGGGGGAGTACTCATTCGGACCTCTCGAGTTGACGACTCACTTTCCGTTGGGACTGGTCGAGCGCGGATTACTCTTCAATGAATTCTCCAAGCTGATCGTGCATCCGCGAGTCGGCCGCATGACATCGCGCTGGCGGAGCGATCTGTGGAATGCCAACGAAGTGGTGGAACGGCGGCGGATGCGAGCGGGGTTGTTTGACGACGAATTCCATCGCATTCGTGAGTATCGTCTCGGAGACAATCCGAAAGCGATTCACTGGCGCACGACTGCTCGGCGCGGTGAACTGATGGTGCGCGAGTTTCAGCAAACGCGCGACCGCGATTTGGTGTTGCTGGTGGAGTTGTGGCAGCCCGTGCATCCCGCCACATCGGACACGGACCGCGTCGAATTGGCGATCAGTTTCGCGGCCACGGTCTTGCACGAGAACCTGCGACAGTCGCGCGAAGCACGGCTGCAGATGATCGTCGTTGGCTCGCAAACGAATGCTTGGGATCAGCATTCCAGTTTGGAGCAAGCTTTGGATCAATTGGCGATGGCGTCGTCTTCGCCGAAGGCGGATATTCGGCCGGTGATCGACGAGGCAATGCAGCGGATATCGGGAAGCTCGCGAATTGTCGTCGTGTCGTCTCGGCCGCACAGTGACTTGCGGACGCGCACGCGTGAAGTTGCCGAACCGGCCGAATTGTTGTGTCTGTCGGCAGAGGTCGGCAACTTGTCGCCGTACTTTGTGTTGGAGGAGCTGGCATGACGGCGGCTCTGCAAGTCAGCTTGTACGGGTTGGTGATGTTGGCGAGCGGCATGCTGTCGTTCGCCGAAGGAACAGCCTTTCCCGATGCCTTCACGATTCCGATGGCGTTGCTGGCGTTGTTTCTGACCGAACGCTGGAAGCTGTTTCATCTGCGAGTCCGTTGGGCCAACGTCCTGGGGCTGGCGGCGTTTGGTCTGGCGGGCTGGGAGCTGAGCAGCGGGCTGATCGAAGCTCGGCTGTTGTCGCTGGCGCACCTGTTGGTCTACTTGACGTGGATCGTGCTGTTTATGGCCAAGACGTCTCGGACGTATTGGAACTTGTGTTTGCTGTCGGTGCTGCATGTCGCGGTTGGTGCTGTGCTCACCTCGGCGGGCGGTTTTGGTCTGATGTGCGTCCTCTTCCTGTTTGCTTCCGTTTGGACGTTGACGATCTTCACGGTCAGCCGCGCTCGACAGCGATACGCAGAAGCGGATGAAGTGCTGTTCGCCATTCATCAGGAGGGCGAGGCTCGTGGCGAACCTGGCCGTTCGGAAACGGCGGACATTTTCCACTGGAACCAGCGCAGCCGGCCGATCAGCACGGTGCAAATGGATCCTCGACGAAATTGGTTGAGCGGGCCGTTCGTTTCGGGAGTGTTGGCAAACGTGTTGCTTTCGGCCGTGGTCGGAATGTTGTTTTTTGTGTTCACGCCACGGATTTGGATCGGCAATGTTTCGGCGTTTGGAGAAGCTCCCGATCAGCCGTTGCGAGCTTTGCAGAGCGGATTTGCTGAGGAAGTGCAGCTCGGCGACATCGGCCAAATTCTGGAAGGAACAAACACCGTGCTTGAGGCGCGGTTGTTCGATCAGAACACCAATCAACCAATCGACATCGTCGCGCATGCCACACGGCAAGGGTTCGATGAACCCATCTTTCGTGGTTCGGTATTGGGCGAATACGAAAACGGAAAATGGCGTGTCGGCACGGTCGGACGAAATGACGGGCCGAGGAATGTGTTGTCCATTCCCTTCGACGATTGCATTCGGCAAGAGATTCGGATGGAGCCGATGGATGTGAGCATCGTGTTCGCGATGCCGCAGCATCTGGCTGGGGTGCTGGACCATCGCTTGCCGCACCTTACCGAGCGGAGGTTGACGGCGGTCTTGTACCGTGACAACGACGTCTCTGGCCGCGAACGATTGCAGTACAAGATTTATTCGGAGAAGCCGTTTCCCGAATCCGATGTGCCGTTCCCACGAGGCACTCACGGCAATTTGACCTTACGCAAAGAAGAAATCGAATACTACCGTGCTCTGCCCGCTGGCCTGGAGCGGCTGACAACCTTGGCGCGACAGATCGCCGAACCACCCGACGCTGCGAATTCCAATCCAACGGAGATGGCGCGTCGCATCCTGCATCACCTGCGCGATTCGGGTGAGTACGGTTACACGCTGGATATGTCTGTGGACGATCCGTCGATCGACGCCGTCGAGGACTTCCTTTTCAACCGCAAGCAAGGTCATTGCGAGTACTTCGGCTCGGCGTTGGGATTGATGCTGCGAGCGGTCGGTATTCCCGCTCGGCTGGTGAGCGGTTTCAAGGGTGGCGATCTCAACCAGAGTTCGGGGTACTTCGTGGTGCAAGGCCGGCACGCGCATGTTTGGGTGGAAGCCAGACTCAACGGCCGCTGGCGAGTTCTCGATGCGACTCCCGCTGGTCGATCCGACAGTGTCAAATCGCTCGCTCCGAAAAAGGGCCTGTTCGGCAATCTGGCGGACATATTCTCCAGCATTTGGTCACATCACATTGTCGGTCTGTCGTTCAACGACCAGAGCAGCAACATCTACGTGCCACTCAAGGAATTGGGCACGACGGCTTGGAAGGATCTCCAAGTCAACGTCGAGAATCTTCTGAATGGCGAGGCGGCGGAAGGTGGTTCGTCGCGGCGATATCGCCAGCTCGTCGCTGTTGCTCTGTTTGCATTGGCGATCAGTGTCCTGTTGTGGATGCTGCTGTTCGCGGCGCGATCGAAACGGAAAACTTGGACGCAGTCACCTTGGTTTGTCAGCCTGCTGAACTTTTTGAGGTGGCTGCTTCCCACTGAGAACTTGTCGAACAACAGCGATGGTTGGCGGTCACGTTGGTCACACTGGTGGTCGGGCCTGCTGCGACGACTGCGCGGCGAGTCCACCGAGCAACGACTGCGCGTCGAATTCTATGAACGCTTTTTGCGGCTGCTGCGAACCGCCGGACTCGAACCTCATCCGGCTCAGACCGCTCGCGAGTTCCTGATCGCCTCACAATCGGTGTGGTCAGAGCGACTCGTGGCGGACAACTCGTCGAGCCTTCCCGTGGACGTCGTTGCGCAGTTTTATCGAGTTCGCTTTGGCGGCGAATCGCTCTCGCTAGACGAGCAGCGAGAAATCGAATGGCAGCTTGGCCAGTTAGAGCAGCAATGGCGCGACCGTAACCGCCGACGTTGAGGAAACGCTCGCGATGAAACTCTTTGCCGACCAACTGGCTGCCGTAGTTCTGGATGCAACTGTTGCGGAAACTGCCGCCGTCATCCGCGCGGGTTGGCCGGAGCTTCCGCGAGCCGCGATCGTCCTCGGCACGGGATTGGGATCGCTCGCAGAACACATCGCGATCGAGGCCGAATGGAGCTATCGTGACCTGCCACACTTTGCCCGCTCCACCGCTGATGGTCATCGCGGGAGATTGCTCGCCGGACGATTGGCCGGCGTCCCGATTCTTGCAATGGACGGCCGCTTTCATGCCTACGAGGGCTACTCGTTTTCGCAGATCACGTTTCCGATTCGAGTTTTCGCTGAGTTCGGTGTGTCGTTCCTGATCCTGTCGAACGCTAGCGGCGGCCTGAACCCAACGCTCCGCTCCGGAGACATCCTGCTGATCGATGACCACATCAACTTGATGGGAGTTTTCGGCAGCTCCCTCCCGGCCGAAAGCCGAGAGCCGATGGCCGACAGCCGTAATACCGTTTTCCCTGCGAGCGTTCTCCGGCCACTTTACGACGCTCGACTCCGCAATCTCAGCGTAAAACTCGCCGCCGAAGAAAACTCGATTCCGCTCCGGCGCGGCACCTACATCGCGATGCTCGGCCCGAACTACGAGACTCGCGCCGAGTACCGTTGGCTCCGCACGCTCGGCGACGTCGTGGGGATGTCCACCGTCCCCGAAGTTCTCGCCGCCGGAGAACTCGGCCTACCGGTCGTCGCATTCTCGATGGTCACGAACGTCTTCCGTCCCGACGATGCTCAGCAAACCACCAGCGACGAAGTCATCCACGCCGCCGCCAACGCCGAACCGAATCTTCGCCGAGTCGTCACTCGACTACTGATTGAGTGCGATACCAACTCGCCCCTCGCCCCTCACCCCACGCCCCTCCCATGAACCCCACGCAGCTCATCGCGAAGAAACGAGACGCCGGCGAATTGACCGCCGAGGAGATCGCGTTTCTGATCGACGGGCATGTGCATGGTCGCATTCCCGATTATCAGATGGCCGCGCTGCTGATCGCGATGTTCCTGCAAGGACTGACCGACGCCGAGACCGCCGCGATGACCGACAGCATGATGCGCTCCGGCGTGACGCTGACGTGGCCGGAGACCTGCTTGCCGCGCGTCGATAAGCACTCGACCGGCGGCATCGGCGACAAGGTCTCGTTGCCGCTCGCGCCGTTGCTGGCTTGCTGCGATGTCTGCGTGCCGATGCTCTCCGGTCGAGGACTCGGCCCGACCGGCGGGACGCTCGACAAGTTGGAATCGATCGCCGGATTCCGCACGAATCTGTCGCTCGACGAAATCCATCGGCTCACACAAGAGGTCGGCTGCGTCATCACCGGCACGACTCCGGAACTGGTCCCCGCCGACCGTCAGCTTTACGCCTTGCGCGACGTGACCGCGACGGTCCCCTCCGTTCCCCTAATCACCGCCAGCATCATGAGCAAGAAGCTGGCCGAGGGCTTGAACGCGCTGGTGCTCGACGTGAAGTTTGGTCGCGGAGCGTTCATGAAATCACGAACGATCGCACGCGAACTGGCCGCTGGAATGGTCGCGGTCGGTCAACGCATGGGAGTCGCGACGACGGCCTATTTGACCGACATGAACCAACCACTCGGCCGCATGGCCGGCAACGCGGTCGAGGTCGCAGAGTCACTGGACTGCCTTCGCGGCGGCGGGCCAAGCGATCTGCGTGAACTCGTTCTCGAATTTGGCGAGGACGTGTTGGTCAGTGCAAAGGTCGCCGACACACGCACTGCGGCGCGATCACAACTGCTCCGCGAACTCGACTCCGGCCGCGCCCTCGAACGCTTCGAGCGAATGGTCGCGGCTCAAGGGGGACGACTCGACACACCGCGCCCGATCGCACCGGCTCACGACGTGTGCGGCGAACGCTCCGGCATCGTCGAATCCATCAACACGGAAGAACTCGGCTGGATCATCATCGACCTCGGCGGAGGCCGACGGCAGCTCACGGACCCGATCGACCACAGCGTTGGCCTTGAAATGCTCGTCCGCATCGGCGACGAAGTCGTCTCCAGCCAACCGCTTGTCCGAGTCTTCGCGACGCCAGCCAAGTTCGACGAGGTTGCCACCCGCCTGCGAACGGCCATCACGATCGGTGATGACTCCACCGATGCGCCGTTGTTGATCGCCGAACGCCTGGGGTAAACTGCCGCCCGCTTGAGTTTGAATTGGTTCCGAAATCTACCGTGAAGGGAGCCGATCATGAATTCGCGTCTTGCATCAAACCGATTGATCGTCGTTTCGTGTTTCGCTTTGGCCTTGTTCGGCATCTGCACTGCACGCACGGAGGCTCGCCCCAAGTACAAGTCGGTGTTTGAAGCGACATACCCTGAAGTTGCGAAGAAAATCAAAAAGGTGAATTGCAATCTCTGTCATTTCGGCGACGACAAGAAAAAACGCAACCACTATGGAGAAGCGTTGGCGAAGGAGCTCAAGAAGCCCAATGTGATGGATGAGAAAACCGTCAAAGAAGCGTTGAAGGCCATCGAAAGCGGCGACTGCAAGTCAGGCAAATGGAAGGAGCGACTGGAGAATGGCGAGGCACCCTGTGTTTGCGGGAACCGAGATCACAATCCGAATTCCTACATCGCCCGCCAACTCGATCGAAGTGGGAATTGATCACCGTCCGCTGCCGAACGGCCACCAGCGGCGGCGAGCGACCGCGCTTCCGCGATGGATGTCGATGACTTCGGTCACGTCGTGATCGAACAGCCGCTGCATCAACTCTTCGTAGCCGTGCTTCAGTTTGAATTCGGTTTCATCGGCCAGCAGTGGCCAAACGGAATAGAAGTTGATGACTCGCCCGTCGGCCAGTTCCAGCCGTCGGAACTGCTTGCTGAAGCAGAGTGTCGGCACGATCACCGCACAGCAAAATCGAGTGTTCGGGGCATACGGCTGAAGCTCTTCGCCATTCGGCAGCGAGTGACCGGGACCAAGCCAGGTTTCGTACTCGTGTGGCAGACGGGCCAGCTCTTTCAGCAGCCGGATTGGCCAGTAGTTGGCTTCGTCGGCGAAGTCCTCGCGAGTCAGTTTCCATTCCGGCGGCAGGCACAGAATCAGTTCCGCGAAACGAAATTCCTCAGCCCCTTCGGGGACCGTCATCGGCTTGTCGCTCATGCCGGTGGTGATGAGCGTGTGGAAGTCACGATCTTCACCAGGCAAAACATGATGCACGTCGATGTGGACGAGATCCGAGACGATCTCGTGAAAGACCATCGAGACCTCGCCGATGTGTTGCTCGATGTGCTCAACAATAGTTTCGATGTGTTCGCCGTCACCAATCGCAAACTCAAACGGTTTCGCCCGCTCGGCGTGTCGCAGAATCGGCGAACCTGATTCCGAGGTCTCCGCCGGCGGAGGTGGGACGGGCACACGGAGGTCGGCTCCGCAGTGGCGGCACTTGGCGGACTGGCCGGCGCGCGACTCGTCCACCTTGTAATTTGTGCCGCACTGCGCGCAGTCGAACGCGATCCGCATGATCGTCCTCGGTTACGAAAAAACGTGATCCAATTGTTCAATCAATCGTCGCCGCGGTTCGTCACCGGCGACCGCCAACTGCGAACCATCAAAGACGCCAGTGGCTTGCAACCACTTCTCAAATTCCGGAGCGGGCCGCAGGCCGAACAGCCGGCGCATCGCCGCCGCGTCGTGGTAGCTGGTCGATTGGTAATTCAGCATCACGTCGTCCGAACAGGGGACTCCCATGAAATAATTGCACCCCGCCGCCGTCAAAAGCATCAGCAGATTGTCGGCCGAGTTCTGGTCCGCGTCCGCATGATTCGTGTAGCAGACGTCGCAACCCATCGGCAGCCCCAGCAGCTTGCCCATGAAATGATCTTCGAGTCCCGCTCGAATGATCTGCCGCTCGTTGGCCAGGTACTCTGGCCCGATGAACCCGACGACGCTGTTGACCAGAAACGGCTCGAACACGCGAGCAACTCCGTACGCCCGCGCCTCCAAGGTCAACTGATCGACTCCGTGATGAGCCTCCGCCGAGAGCGCGCTCCCTTGGCCGGTCTCGAAATACATGACGTTGTGGGACGAGGGGCGAGTGACGAGGAGTGAGGGGCGAGGCGGCATTTCTCCCTCTCCCTTTGGGAGAGG
>SYJG01000160.1 GCA_005798445.1 Planctomyces sp. | reverse complement strand
TCAAACGTAAAGTGCTGGTGCATCGCTGGGACTCCATTCCCAAAGGGCATCTTTCCAAACACCCCAATGCGAATCTCCCAGCGATGTTTTCTTCAACCTCTCCTTTGTTCAGACATCTTGCGTTTGAGATTCACGACCGCCGAGTTGACAATAGAAATAATGCAATCACTTTGCCTCTGCCAATAAAGCTGGCCAACTTGGACGTTGGGCGGAAAGGGACACATCAATGCCGCTACTCTTCGTCGATCACAACTCGAAAGCAAACTCCGCAATACACTTGCGCACCTGGTTGGCAACATCGCTCGCACTGTTCTCAACCCTCGGCGCGGCCTCGAACGTGCTTTCGGCGCAAACCGACGAGTTACGCGCGTTGGACGGCGAGTGGATCTTTGTCGAGGATCGCACCGAGGGCCGCACCCTCGAGCAGTTGGGTTCCCCCATGGCGTCCAAGTTCTCGATGCGCGTCGAGGAAGGCGCGGTCATCCTGAACGGCCATGGCTCTGGGCACCGCGACGTGCGCGTCGAGCTCGACGGCTCGATCACCGAAATCAAAGAGCCAAAAACGATCTCGCGCTACCACGGCGCATGGAAGGAGGGCACATTCGAGTACGAGGTCGCGTTCGAGAGCCTTCCGGGCAGCCCGCCCGACAGGATCAAGTCGATCCGGAGGAAGTTTCGCATGACGACCGACGGGTTGCTCGTGAGCGTTGTGGTCGATCCGTTCGTGGTAAAGGATTCGGTTGGGCTCTACCGCCATGCGGAGGACATCGCGCTGCCCACGCCGGCCAAGGCCGCCATCGGCGACCTGGCTTGGCTAGCTGGGGCGTGGGTTGGAACGAGAAGCTCGGGGTCGTCGAACGAGGAACGCTGGAGCCCGCCGCTCGGCGGCGCGATGCTCGCCGTGTCGCGATCAGTTAACACGAGCGGCAAGATGTTCGCGTTCGAGTACCTGCGCATCGTCGAGCGCGATGGCGGGCTGGTTTACATCGCACAGCCCGGCGGCAAAACGCCGACCGAGTTCGTGCTCACCGAGCTGACGAAAACGCGCGCTGTTTTCGAGAACCCGCGCCACGACTACCCGAAACGCATCGTGTACGAGTTCTCGGCCGAAGGTGGCCTGAGCGCCACCATCGGCCAAACCAAGGGCGGAACCCCGCGGCGCTTCGAGTTCAAGCGCGAGGGCAACTAGAGGTGCCTGGATGGCATGTCCCATCGCCGGAGTCAACGCCAATTTATTCCGAGATGTCGAGCGAAATCGCAAGCAGCGTTGAAAACGAAAGGCCTTGCCGAACAATCGGTTCAACCGGAGCCGCGGGCCGCGCGGTTTCTGAAATCAACGTCGGATGGCCGCGGCCCGGTTACCCTGATCGTTCGGTCTTTGCCACCGAGTCCTTCCACTTGCCGCGCAGTAGGATCGCCTCGACCGAACCGGGGAAGATCACGCCCTCGAAGGGGGACCAGCCACATTTCGTGAACAGCTCTTCGCCGCGGATGAACTCCGGCCGCGCAAGATTCAGCACCGTCAGCGAGGCGGTGTAGCCCGGCTCGATGCGGCCGAACCGGTGCGGGGCACAATATGGGTTCACGAATTCACCGGGCTTCACCGAGCAGAATGTCGCGACTTGCTCCGGTGAAAAACCTTGTTTGAGGATCAGCCACGTTACGAACGCGCCGTAGGTGTCGAGGTGCGGCTGGCCTGAAACGCCACGAGCTTTCTCCTCCAACGTGTGCGGCGCGTGATCGGTCGCGAGGTAATCGAGCGTCCCGTCGCGCAGGGCGGCAAGCATTGCGAGCCGGTCATGGACGGCCCGGAGTGGCGGGTTCATTTGCATCAAGCCGCGATTGGCATCGGTGATGTCGGACTCATCGAAGTACAGATGATGCGGAGTGACCTCGGCGGTGACTCGCAGATCGCGCGCCTTCGCGGCGCGGATCAGCGGCAGGCCGGCTTCGACGGAGTAGTGGCACAGCTTTCCGGTCAGGTCGTATTTCTCGATCATTTGCAGTGCGAACGACGTGGCCGAGACTTCGCACTCTGGCGGCCGGCGCTGCTCGTGAGTCGGCGCGGATTGGTGCTGGTCCATCAGCTCCGGGTCTTCGCAGTGAAAGCTGACCGCTTGCCCACGGTAGGCCGCCAGCGTTTCATCGAGATCCCTGAGTTTGCGGAAGTACAACTCGCCGACGCTGGGCCCCATGTAGACCTTGTACGGAACCGACGACGACAGCGGCTGCGTTCCGGGTCCGATGCCGGCATACAGCGTAATGTGAATCGGGACGTTGCGTCGCCGCACGACCTCTTGCTTGGCGGCATACGAGGCGTCGTCGATCGGTGGTACATGGTTATTGGGCATGTCGGCGACATGGACAACGCCGCCGTGAACCGCCGCGCGGGCAGCGGTCGCGAAATCTTCCTTGTGGCATTCGCGTCCGCTGACGTCGTCGCGAGCGTGGATGTGAATGTCCCCGAACCCCGCGAAGATCAGGCAGTCGTCCGAGAACGTCCTGTCGGCGACACCCAGATGCGGGCCGACTTCGACGATGCGATCCCCTTCGATTCGAACCTGTCCGGAGATCATCTTTTCGGGACTGACAAGCCGGCCGGCAATCAGCATGGTGGTCTTCCGTAGCAAGGGAACTCCGCCGCAAACCGCTCGTTGCTTCGGAGGGGCGGTGAGAATACGCTCCGAAGCGAAAGACTCAAGGGGTCTTCGCTGTCGAACTCGACATCGTTGATATTGCGATCGTCTTTTCTGCGCGAGAAATCCCAAGACCCAAATCCCAATGTCCAAGGAAATCCCAAAGTCCAAATCCCAAAGTCTCGCGATGACGTCCCTTGGACATTGAGAATGGGGATTTCATTGGACATTGAAACTTGGGGCTTTGACATTTGCGGCCCGGCCGTGCCACCTTTCAGCGATCACTTCATGGACATCACGCAAGTCGGCCCCTGGGAAATCGGCAAGAAGTTGGGTGCCGGTGGCATGGGGACGGTGTATCTGGGGACTCACAAAGAGACCGGCAAGCAAGCAGCCGTAAAGGTGTTGCCGGCTTCGTTGGCTCGCGAGGAAGGCTTTGTCGAACGCTTCAAGCGCGAGATCGCTTCGATGGAACAGCTCAAGAGTCCGCACATTGTCGAGTTTTTTGAGAGCGGCAACGACGGAGACCTGTACTACTACGCCATGGAGTACGTCGATGGCGAGACTCTGACTTCGCGGTTGAAACGCGACAAGCGCATGCCCTGGCCGGAAGTCATTGATGCCTGTTTGCAAATCTGCCGAGCACTCAAGGCGGCGCACAACACGGGCATCATCCACCGCGATTTGAAGCCCTCGAACTTGATGATGGCCAGTGACGGCTCGGTCAAGCTGACCGATTTCGGAGTTGCTCAAGTCTTCGCGTCGCAGAAGCTGACCGTCACCGGCGGCATCGTCGGCACGGCCGAGTACATGTCTCCGGAACAAGCCAAAGGACAGCGCGCGACCAAGAAAAGCGACCTGTATTCGCTAGGCGCGGTCATGTATGTGATGCTCACCGGCCGGCCGCCGTTCAGCGGCAAGTCCTCGCTGGACGTGATCCACAAGCACCAGTTCGGAGTTTTCGATCGGCCTGGCCTGTATGCCACCGACATGCCGCGGCAGTTGGAAGAGATCGTCTGTAAACTGCTCGAGAAAGAACCGGACAATCGCTTTCCCGATTCCTACGTCTTGTCGCTGCGGCTGGCCGAGGTTCAGAAGCGGTACGCTTGGCAGAACTCGCAGAAGTCGGCAGATGCGGTGCCAGCCTCCGGTTCGGCCGCTCCCTGCTCGGCCAGCCTCGGCGATGCCACCGAGGCCGGCGGTCATGCTCGAATTGACGAAGACTTACCGCTCGCGCCGACGGTCCTGATCCCGGATGCGCTGGGCCAGAATGTTCCACTGGGTGCGACCTTTCCGACGCCGGCCGTCTCCGTTGCATCCGCTCAGTCGCCCGCACTGGGAGCCACGATGACCTCGTCGGCATCGCAGCATGTGGCAGACGACCCCGATGCCACGCGGCATTTGGCCGCACCCAGCCAAGGTCCCGGCACGATCATGCGCAACTTGATGCGCAAAGCCCTTTCCGAACAGCAAGACGGCGGAGCCATCGGTCGTGCATTGGACAAGACTTGGGTCCAAGTCGCGGCACTCCTTCTGCTGATCGCCGGTGGCGTGTGGTGGTTTCGGACGCGCGATCTGACAGCGGAGGAATACCTCTCGAAAGCCACTGTGATCGCCAACAAAGAGGGAGCCACTCTCGCCGAGATTGGCGAAGCGCGTGAATATCTCGACGAGGCCTTGAAGCAAGATCGGACTCGAGAGAGAGACGTCGACGCTTTGAAAGATCGCTTCAACGTTTTGGAAATGCGCAACAACCTAAAACGAAGCCGCAACAAAAATGAAGTGGCGAAGGCGTCTGAACCCAAACGACTTTTGAAATTGGCGCTTCAGTATTCAACGGTCGGAGATTACGCGCAAGCCATCCGCAAGCTTCGGGCACTGATCGCGTTGACCCGAAACCAGCCAGAATTTCGAGACATCTACACGACGGCCAACGAGATGCTGAACGCGCTGCTCGATGAACGCACCGAGCGAGCCTCCTCGAATTGGCTACCGTCGGCGCTCGACCGTGCCGACAAACTCCGCGAGCAAGGACAGACCGACGACGCGATCGCCATTTGGCAGGCGATCGTCGAACTCTATGCCGATGATCCGGATACCGCAGAACAAGTCACCCAGGCTCGAACCAATCTGCAAGCGGCGTCCAAGACTACCTCGCCGGCAAGAGTCACGAACGACGATGCCTCTAAGTCCGAAACAGATTCGTCACCGAAAGCCGAAGATCCATGACCGACAGCGACCTCAAACGATCCATTCGCAGCATCCCGGATTTCCCCAGGCCGGGGATCATGTTTCGCGACATCACCACGCTGCTGGCCGAACCGGTCGCGTTTCGCGAGGTGATCGACCGCTTCGCCACGCACTTTCTCGACCGTGGTGTGACTGCCATCGTCGCGGCAGAAGCGCGCGGGTTCATCTTCGCGGCTCCGCTGGCTCTGCAACTGAACGCCAAGTTTGTGCCGGTACGCAAACCGGGCAAGTTGCCGTTCGAAACGCAGGCGTTCTCTTACGAACTCGAATACGGCAGCGACACGCTGCACATGCACGTCGATGCGCTCACATCGAGCGACCGCGTGCTGATCGTCGATGACTTGCTCGCTACTGGAGGCACGATGCTCGCCTGCGTCAACCTGGTCGAGCAACTTCAAGCCACCATCGCCGGCTGCGCGTTCGTCATCGAACTCGACTTCCTCAAAGGCCGTGAGAAACTCAGCCAGTACGACGTCTTCAGCCTGATCCGCTACGCCGACGAGACATGAGGCGTCTTCGGCAGCAGCACGCAAAGCACGCTCGACGCCATGACGGCGATGGCAAACGTCACGAAGGCTGGCTCGTAGGATTTCGTCCGACCGCAGAGGTCCATCAGTCCGGCGACGATTGCTCCGCCGAGGCCCCAGCTCACTCCCATCGTGATCGAACTGGCGACACGCTGGCTCTCCGGGAACAACTGCTGGCCGTAGCTGATGAAGACAGGCTGGGCGGTCCCCAAAAACAGTCCCGTCGCCAACGTCGCCGCCGAAAGCGCGAGGCCGGTCAGGCTCGGCATCGCGAGCAGACACGGGACGCAGAACAACGGAATCAGCCACAACACCAACCGCTCTCGCTCAGGCCGCACAACAATCGCAGCGAGCAGATTTCCAAGCCCGAATCCCGCCAAAAACGCAGACTGCACCCAACCAATCGCGTCCTTGCCGATATCCAACGACGTCAACCAGTAGGCAAAGGTGATCGGCAATCCCGCCGCCGCGATGACTCGCACAGTCCCGGCTGACAGCAACAACAACATCACTCCGGGCCGTTGTGAGAAAACGCGCCACGCACTGACCGTCACCGCCGAGTGTGTTCGCTTCACCGAATGAGCCGGGCGGTAGATGACTCGCAGTGCGAGCATCGCCAGCAACCCGATCGCGATGCCGTGCGTCAGAGCGCTCAGACCGAAGCGAGTCACCACCCAACCGCTGCACGGCGGTCCGACCGACTGACCGAGGAAGCCCCCCATCGCGAAGATCGAGACTGCTCGGCTGCGAGCGTTCGGCCAGCAGTTGCCGGAGAGGGTCGCTCCCTCAGGATGAAACGCGGAGATCCCCATCCCAGCGACCGTCAACAATCCGGCCAGCATCAGCGGGTGCTCGAACAGGCCGAGACATCCCAAGCAGACGCAACTGACCGCCGGACCCAACCAGACCAACCAACGACTGGCCGCTCGGTCGCCAATCAGCGCGAAACCAAGCTGGCTGAACGATCCCGCGATCGTCCAGATGAACAACATCCAAAACGTCGGCAGGTGGTGATGCTGCTCCAACGTCGGCCACAGCGGACTGACTTGGCTGGCGACCGTGTCCACGACGAAATGCAATGCCGTCAGCACGATCAACGAAGCGGTGGCCCGCCGGAACGGTGCGTCCTCCTCTGAACGAATTGTCGTGTCGAGTGAAGTCACGTTGCCTCTCGATCCCACCCCGTCCGCATGATGGTCGAATGAATGATCCTGTCTCCGATTGAAATCCGCGCCTTTGTTCGGGAGGGCGAGGCTCCTGCCGAGCCGGTGCGTGAGTCACGCGTACTCTCCGACCCGGCTCGGCAGGAGCCTCGCCCTCCCAAATCGTTGCAACGATTTCTTGGAAACCGGATTAGTCGTGCTGCGCCAGCACGCGTTTCGTCGGCTGCTTGTCGGACATCGCTCGGTTCAAGGCTTTGAGGTACGCCTCGGCGCTGGCTTGGATGATGTCGGTGC
The DNA here is from genome assembly GCA_005798445.1 of Planctomyces sp. Taxonomy (GTDB): domain Bacteria; phylum Planctomycetota; class Planctomycetia; order Planctomycetales; family Planctomycetaceae; genus SXKJ01. The sequence goes on along the minus strand of SYJG01000160.1, from coordinate 7,176 downwards.
TGATTCCTTTGCCGTGGTACGACTTGTCGTTCACGAGAATCTCGACGAACGACTCGCCTTGAGCGTCCTCGCCGCCGGTGACGCTGCGGACCTGGAAGTTGCGCAGCGTGCCGGCGACTCCGGTGATTCGCTTCATCGCCAGGAAGATCGCATCGAGCGGCCCGTCGCCCGTCGCCGCATCGCGCTTTGGCTGCGGATCACCCTCGCATTGCAGCTCGACGGTCGCCGTGGGGATCGCGTTGGCTCCGGCAAACGTCTGCACGCTGATCAGCTTCCAGCGATCGGTCGTGTCACTCTTCTCGCCGATGTGGCTTTCGATCAGCGCGATGATGTCTGAGTCGTAGACGTCCTTCTTCTTGTCGCAGAGCGTGATGAACTCTTGGAAGACCTTCTCGAACACGTCGGTCTCCAGCTCGAAGCCCAACGATTTGACTCGGTCGCGGAAGGCGTGCCGGCCGCTGTGCTTGCCCAAAACCAAGTTCGAGCCGACATAGCCGACATCGTCGGGTTTCATGATCTCGTAGGTCGCGCGGTTCTGGAGCATCCCGTGCTGATGGATGCCCGCCTCGTGTGCGAACGCGTTCTGGCCGACGATCGCCTTGTTGCGTTGCACCGTCATGCCGGTGATGCGGCTGACCAAGCGGCTGATCGGGAACAACTTCGGCGTGTTGATGTTGGTCTTCACGCCGTAGAAATCGCCGCGTGTGCGGATTGCCATGACGATCTCCTCGAGCGCCGCGTTGCCGGCCCGCTCGCCCAAGCCATTGATCGTGCATTCGACTTGCCGAGCACCCGCCTCGACGCCGGCCAAGCTGTTCGCAACCGCCAGGCCGAGATCGTTGTGGCAGTGCGTGCTGATGACCGCCTTGTTGATGTTCGACACGTTCGCCTTGAGATACTCGATGCAAGTCTTGAAGTGCATCGGCGTCGCGTAGCCGACCGTGTCCGGGATGTTGACGGTCGTGGCTCCGGCGTCGATCGCCTTCTCGACCACTTGGCACAGGAAGTCGAGTTCCGTGCGAGCGGCGTCCTCCGGCGAGAACTCCAAGTTCGGCGTCGTGATGTCCGGCCGCGAGCACATCAGGTCGCGCGTGTACTTCACCATCTCGACCGTGGACTTCAGGATTTGATCTTCGGCCATCTTGAGCTTGAACTCGCGATGGATCGGACTGGTCGCCAAGAAGACGTGGATGCGGCACTTCTCCGCTTCCTTGAGCGCCTCCCATGCGCGGTCGATGTCCTCTTTGCGACAGCGAGCCAATCCGCAGATGACCGTGCGGTTGCCGAACTCGCGAGCGATCGTCCGCACCGCCTCGAAGTCGTCGGGCGACGCGATCGGGAAGCCCGCCTCGATGACGTCCACTCCGAGTTCAACGAGCGCCTTCGCGATTTCCAGCTTCTCGGCCGAGTTCATGCTGCAGCCGGGGGACTGCTCGCCGTCGCGCCAGGTGGTGTCGAAGATCGTGATCGTGTCAGGCTGAGTGGCGGACATTTGGAAACTCCCATGTTCCTAGCCCGACTCACGAGCGAGGGGCCAGCCTCGCCACCCCTCGCTTGCGCGTCGGGCTAGGAATGCCGCGCTGGCGAGGGATTCAACAAACAAAAAAACCCTGAGCCTCGGGGGAGGCTCAGGGTGTATTCGCACGGTCAAAAGCGACAACGACACCAAAGCCCCCGCGTCAACGCAGGAGAAGGCTAAGGGCAAGGAGTCGCAAAGAAGATCGCATGACTGTTCCTATCGGAAAGTGGGCGGCAATCTATCCAGCGAGATTCGGCGAGGTCAAGCCGTGACCATGAAAACTTTGACGGTCGCTGCTGCAAGAGGAATGGCCCGAACGGCACTTGGCCTATTCTTCGTCCCTGGCCATCGCGGCTCGCTGCATCTCGCGCTCTCGCTTGTAGGCTTCAAGTGCCTGAACTTGGTTCGCGAGTGCAAAGTCCGGTCTCGACGCGAGGCCAATCGGTCCATCGTGCAAGTAATAGGCGTCCTTGGAAACCGCAGCGGTGCCGTTTGTCCGGCAACCAACGACTGAAAGTATCACCGGGATTGCGATGGTCAGTGCGATCCAACTTCGCAACATGGCCGGGCCTCTTCGAACGAATCGCGAGGTCGAACGCCCCCGCTGATTATTGAGCTTCGTCATCCACGCCTGCTCGCAGTTTCTCGCGTTCGAGCTTGTACTCTTCGAGGGCCTGGACCTGATTGCTCAGCTTGAATTCGGGGCCGGCCGGGTAGTACTGGACGTCGTCCTTCAGATAGTACGGGGACGGGAGCGTTTGCCCGCCGACGGTGGTTTGGCAGCCGGTCGCGGCCAGCATCAAGGGGCACAGCAACGCCATCGTCACGCTCGCCGAGATTCCGTTCCACCGCATGATTCACGCCTCTCACCAAGTCCGTTGGGTCCGATACACACCTTTCGTTATCGGCCGCTACGACCGGAATCTTTGGAAAAGTTTGCCAAGATTCGCAGGAGGACGTGGTTGGAGGCGGCAGAAATCGCCGTTGTGAGCGGCGAGTTGGCGAGTCTGAGGGGGTGAGAGTCAGAGTTGACGTGGACGACTGACGGGCAGGAATTGTGCGCGTTTTCGGCCCGAAGGGTCGAGACTCGAAAGCCCAGGGCGCAGCCCTGGGTGACGAGCCCGCGTGCCAAGGCCAGCCCCAACAGGGCGTCACTCCTGCAAAATCTCCGACGAGTCACGCCCCGTTGGGGCTCACTCATGTTCATCGTTCCGCGACCCAGGGCTGCGCCCTGGGCTTTCGAGTCTTGCCCCGTTGGGGCAAAGTCGCGAAACAAAACGCACCAGTTGTCGGAACCAAAACCACTCCGTCAAGACAGACTTTTCATCACCCGACTCTCACACTCTCCATCTCCATCTCAACGACGAACTAGCGATCGTCAGATGCAGCCGCTTGATCGTTCGGCAAACCCTCAGAGGGCAGGCTCTCGGCTGCCTCTTTCGTCCGTTCGTTCTTGACGTAGTGCTGCAAGACTTGGCCACGATAGGTGCGCAGCGGGCGGACGAGGCGGCGTTCGAGGTGCTGTTTGCGAGCGGTCCACTCGGCGGCGGACACGATGCCTGCGGCGGACAGGGTGTCCAGCGTTGTGAATGACGTTTCGGCGGCAGCGATGCTCCGTTCGATGTCGTTGAGCGCAACGCGCGACGAGGTCGGACGGAATTCTCCACGAGCGCTCCAGCGGGAGAGCAGCATTTGCAGCAGAGCGTTGAGCTGATCGAACTGCTCGATCTTGTTGGCGAATGCGGTCGGGGTTGAGTTCGCGAATTGCAGTGCGTCGGCGACGTTGCGAATCGAGCGATCGGCTGTCGTCGAAAAATAGATCGCGGCGAGTCGGTGCCGCAGCTCGGCGGCGGGATCGCGGTCGGAGCAACGCGCAGACAGCTCGATGACCTCTTGATGCAGGAACGGCGTGACAAGCGGATCGAACGGCGACTCGTAGCGGCGCAGGCGATCGAGATCGGATTCGGTCAGCGAAGACTGCTTCGCGAGTTCGCCGATCGCGCGGAAGTAGCGCAGTCGGCGATCGTCATCGGGGTGCAGGCCGGACTCGGTCTTCGTGTGGCTGACTTGCTGGATCATCGCGCGGGTCGAGCCGGTCATGTGCTGTTTGACTTGCTTGCGGTAGGCCCAGAACTCGTCCTGATGGCGGCGGACGATTGCTCGCGAGAGTTCCCATTCGCTGAGTCGAGCGGCGACGTCGGCGTTCTGTGCCGCCTCGCCACCCCAACTCAGGAGGAAGTGGCTGTGCTTGGCCAGCTCGGTTTGCACGAGCTGCAGCTTGTTCTCCCAACGCATGACTTCCGTCGGCAGACGGAACGGCCACGTCGAGCGTGAGGCGACGTTGACGACCGCTCCGCGTTGACCGGCGAGTTCCTGAATCGCGTCGTGGTTGAGCATTCCCAGCCGCAGCGGGGCGGACCAGTCCCAACCGGCCGAAGCCAGCAACTGTCGGACCTGCGGTCGTTGCCAACGCTCGACGAAGCCGTCGCGAGCGAACCCACGCTCGCTGTTCGTGCCGAGAAACAGCAGTTCTCCCGGAGCCATCTCGACGGCGGCCACTTCGCGAAACGCGGCAGACATCGTCGCCGCCAAGGCTCGCACCGAACGAGGGCCGAGGTCGATGTGCTGGAAGCGGATCGCGAACAAGCCGTCGTCGTTCAAGCAACGAGCGGCGTCGCGCAGCGACTCAACCGTGAACGATGTCGCCGCCTGCGGCAACGACGGCTGATCGGCCGACGCGACGATGACATCAAACGTCTCGCGCATCGTCCGCACCGCGAGCGCCGGGTCGCAGACGCGCGTCTCCAGCCGATCGTCGTTCATCGCCGACTCGGCATGACCTTGCGACATCAACGTGCGGCAGAGACTCACGACACCTCGATCCGCTTCGACACAAACGATCCGCTGCAACGGAAACATGGTCGCCGCCGTCAACGACTCACCCGCTCGCAGGCCGAGCAGCAGCAAACTGGTCGGCCGCTCGTGAGTCACTAGCGGCAGCACCGTCGGCAGCAGGTCGGGCAAGAATCGCGGAGCCAATCCAGAGTTCGTCGCGAGCGATCCCTTCGGAATGCCGTTCTCGCGGACGAGCACTCGCGAACCGGCAAACGTCCACGCTGACAACGTTCCGCGATCTCCCTCGACAACGATCGCCGCACGCCCTTCGTCCAGAACGGGAAGCTGCTCCCATGGAGTCGTCGATCGCGACGCGACGAAGACGCTCGAATCAAACAACACCTTCGCCGCCAACTCCGGCCGATACCGCACCCAAATCGGAGCGGTCACCGCGAAGAGGATCATCGCCGCGACAGCAGCAACTCGGATTTTGGCGAGCCGGGAAGCGTTAGCTCCCGGACCATTTGAGATTTGAGATTTGGAATTTGAAATTTGAAATTGTCCGGGAGCTGACGCCGCCCGGCTCGCCTGTTGATCGGGGCGGGTACGCTTCATCCACAGTCCATGCGCCCCGACGGCCAACAGCAAACTCGTTGCGGCCAACGCGAGATTCCAAACGCCGATCGACGGCAACAACCACATCGACACGCTCGCGGAAGTCAGCGTGACGGCCAACCCGATCACCGAACGTTGTTGAACGAGCAACGCTCCGCAACTCAGCGCGATCGGTCCCAGCACGGCTCCAGCCAACGCGAGCCGCAGCGATTGCAACAGCCAGACCTGCGAGATCGTCGAGTTCTCCCACAACGCCAAGCGAACTCCCTGCGGAAACAACGCGAGACACAGCCACGTCCAGCAGGACAACTCGATCCCGCAAGCCATTACGCTGCGCCGACGATCGCCGCTCGACAACCAGCCTCCGGTTGCGACCCCCGCGAGGAGCACCGACCACTCTAACGTCATCAAGGCGAACGAGTCGGGAATCAGTTGCCGACACAAACGCTGCCCGATCACCCACAGAACGCCAATCGCGATCAGCGCCGCAACCGCCACACCTTTCCCCCACTGGGCTTGCCCCAGTGGTTCATTGGCCTCCGCACTACTGAGGTCATCAGAAGTCTTGCCGTAGTGCGAAGGCCAACGAGCCACCGTCGCAAGGTCGGTGGGGGATGCGGTGTCGGTTCTAGCTGAGCCGCGAACCAACAGGATCACGAACGCCACCAGCCCGCACGCCGACGCCAACAGTCCGCAGCCATCGGGACCGAGGAACGTCGCCAGCACCACTCCGCCGAGACCGATTGCCGATGCAAATGAAACGCCGAAGCAGGTCGATCGTTCGGATGAACTCAGTCCCAACGCGCAGAGACTCGGCACCGCGAGCGTAGCCAGTGCCAGCAGCGTCAGACCGAAACTCTGCCCAGTCATCGAAGTCGAAAGATCGACGCCGAAAGCACCAATCAGTCGCCACGATCCGGCGAACAGGCTCGGCAACAGCAGCGGCCAAGCCGACAGCACGAGCAACCGCAGTCCCTGCGGCAGCCGACCGACTCGCCAGTGAGCGGGCATCGCTCCGTTGACGACGACCGCCAACAACGTCACGAGCAACGCCGTCTGAGCCGGCAGCGACGTTCCGGCATTGAGCCAAAACTGACAGACGGCAGCGACAAGCACGAGTCCGCTCAAACCACCGACGAATGAATTCCACCAACGCGAGTTCTGCATGGGCATCCTTGCCGTAGCTTGACTCTCCGAGTCGAGCCTCGTCCGCAAATGGCTCGACTCGGAGAGTCAAGCTACGAATTTCGCGGGCTTGTACCGCATCCTCAAAGTGGCCGACAAGCCGATTCTTGGCGAACGGATCGACGCCCGTTACCCTGCCGAACCGCGCGGCGGCCGGTCCTGGTCGCAGCGCTGTTGGGTGGCACTCCCTGAGTCATCGAAGGGAGTGGTTATGCGACTCGCGACACCCACGCCCTTGGCAGGGCGTGCCACCCCGATTGATTCCAAATCCTCAACATCACGCAGAGCAACTCATGGCCAAGAGCAGCTACTTTCCGAACGTCCCCGCCAAGATTCCCTTCGACCCGAAGGCCAAGAAGGGAGCGTTGGCCTTCAAGCACTACGACGAGAACAAGACCGTCGAAGGCCGCTCGATGAAGGACTGGCTGCGGTTCGCCGTCTGCTACTGGCACACGTTCCGAGGAACCGGCTCCGACCCGTTCGGCCCCGGCACGATGCAGCGTCCGTGGGACGACGGAACCGACTCGCTGAAGAATGCTTTGAACCGGGTCGATGTGGCGTTCGATTTCATTTCGCGACTCGGCGCGCCGTATTACTGCTTCCATGACCGTGACGTGGCTCCCGAAGGATCAGATCTCCGCAAGTCGAACAAGAACCTCGACGCCGTTGCCGAGAAGCTCAAAGAGGCTCAGGCCAAGACCGGCATCAAGCTGCTGTGGGGGACAGCCAACTTGTTCTCGAACCCGCGCTTCATGCACGGAGCCTCGACGAGCTGCAACGCCGACGTCTTCGCGTACTCGGCCGCTCAGGTGAAGAAGGCGATCGAGGTCACGAACGACCTCGGCGGTGAGAACTACGTTTTCTGGGGCGGCCGCGAAGGCTACATGAACCTCTTTAACACCGACATGAAACGCGAACTCGATCACCTCGCGAAGTTCATGCACATGGCTCACGACCACGCCAAGGAGATCGGCTTCAAAGGGCAGTTCCTGTTCGAACCGAAGCCGAAGGAGCCGACAAAG
>SYJG01000159.1 GCA_005798445.1 Planctomyces sp. | reverse complement strand
GGGTCATAACCCAGCCGCGATAACACATTCGCCACGAGCTGCCGCGACGTCCCAAACTCGGACGTGACCGCCGATATGAAAATGCGTGGCTTCATGCGCTGCTCCCCGGAGTGCGAACCCGTCACAGGTCGCGATCAGGTTACACAGAGCCGCCAGCATCACAATCCTCAGCGCCGAGTCCGCGAGTCGGAAATGAAAGACTGGTCGCCAAGCTTGCCAGAGCGTGTTGGATTTCCCGCCACTTGGGCTTGTCCCAGTGGTTCCCGCGCTTCTGCACCACTCAGGAAGCTCAGAGAATTCGATAGTGCAGAAGCGCGGGAACCACCCTGACAATTAAGGTGGCGGACTTGTTCAACAAGCTCTGACGAGTGCGACTTATCCTCGGATCAAACTTTGACGCAGCACTAGCTCAGCAACCGCTGATGAATCATCGCGTCGGCCGCGATCCACAGCTTGCGCCAGCGCGGGAGCGACACATGCTGGCGAAAGACGTCGAACTTGCGACGCTCAATCTCGTGCAACAGGCCACCGTAAAGCTGCAGCATCGCCTTCAAGATCGGCCGGCCATGTGGCTCCAAGCAAGGGAGCAGTTGCTCGGCCGAAGCATAAAACGTCTTGGCCCGCTCCGATTCGAACGCCATCAACGAGCGAAAGCGGTCGTCGCACTGCTGAGCGATCAAGTCCTCAACGGTCATCCCGAACCGCTGCAAATCCTCAGACGGCAGATACACCCGCCCGGTCGCCGCATCCTCACCGACATCGCGCAAGATGTTCGTTAGTTGAAACGCAGTCCCGCAGTCGATCGCGCGCTGAGTCGCCTCGTCACCGTGAAAGCCCCAGATGTGAATGCAGCACAATCCCACCGCACCAGCGACGAGATAACAGTAGTCGGCGAGTTGATCGAACGTCTGAAAACGAGCGGCGATTGTCGGTTTGATGGGATTCACCGTGAGCGGCAAGGCACTAGCCGCCGGTAGCGTCAGCGATGAAACACCGGCGGCTAGCGCCCTGCCGCTCAGTTCAAATTCCAAATCCGATCGCACGCCGCGCACGACCGCGAATAGATGCTCGTGAGGAATCGTGAATTGATCGGCGACCTCGCGCATCGCCGGTAACACCAAACCAGCCGGTTCCGACCAACCGCTCATGTCGGTACTTGACCAGCCCGGTCGCAAAGCGTCGGTCAGCGATTGCTGCCAAGCCTCCCAATCGGCGACTCGTTCGGGCAGCGAGCGGTTCTCGGCATCTCCACAATCGTCGGTCACGCGCATGAAGGCGTACAAGACGCACATCGCTCGATACTGCGGAGCGGGCAGGCCGCAGAACGAATAATAAAAATTGCCGGCCGTTCGCTTCGTCAGCCGCTCGCAATGGTCGTAGCACTCGTCGAGCAACGTGCGACTCATGCCGCCACCTTCCGGCCGAGTGCCCGGCCCAGGCACTTCAGCAACAAGCTCGCCGCATCCCACTTGGTCACGACGGGCCGCTGATCCCAAACGCGATAGCCGATCTCGGCCACGCGATCGCACACTTTCAGTCCCCCTTCACCGAATAGCTCGATGACAACCTGCAACCGCCCGCGCAGTCGTGGTGCCAACTCGCGCACCGCCAACAACATTTCGCGAGCACGTTCGACCTCGAACCGCATCAGTTCGACAAACGCCCCGTTCGTGATTCGGCCAGTAAGGTCTTCGCGTGAATATCCAAACCGCTCGCAGTCCGCGAGCGGCAAGTACGTCCGCCCGATGTCCGCATCGCGAGCCACATCCTGCCAGAAGTTGGCCAACTGCAATCCCGTGCAGACAGAATCGGAAAGCTCGACCGATCGCTCGTCATCACAGCGACACAACCGCAGCACAATGCGGCCAACTGGATTCGCGCTGTTCCGGCAATAGCCGAGCAACTCGTCAAAGGTGTTGTAGGAGGTGACTCGCTGATCCTGCTCAAACGCGGTCAGCAAATCGTCAAACGGCTGACGCGGCAGATCAAACTCTCGCGCGGTTTGCTGCAACGCCACGAACACCGGATGAGCCATCTCCTCACCCGCCCAGCAGCGAGCCAACTCACCGCGCCACCAGCCGAGCAACCGCGTCGAAAGGTCGCAGTCCCCCAGCTCATCCCCCAAGTCATCCGACCACCGGCAATAGGCATAAACATTGAAGAACGGCTGCCGCAGCTTGCGCGGCAACAGGCGAGCGATCAACGGGAAGTTCTCGTAGTGCGACGTCGCCAACCGCCGGCAATACGCCTCGGATTCCGCCAATCCGAGTCGAGTCGAACTCGCTGGCGCGGCCAGTTGTTGAACAACGCCAGGACACCAGCGATTCAACTCATCAAGCAATTTGTGCGAAGCTTCCGACATGCGTCGTAGGCTACTGCAACGCAATCCCCTCAGCCAGAAACTGTCCCACGTCGCATTCGTCGCGTTATGAAGACTGTAGGGTGGGTCGAGTCATCGAGACCCACCATGTATCGCGATGATTCTGGTGGGTCTCGATGACTCGACCCACCCTACGTTTGAAAAACTAGCCAGCGTCGTCATCGAGCGGCTTGGCCGATAGACTCCGCCCCCCTGCCATACACCGCGTCTCGATTTTTGTGATTCCTATCCATGCCAGTCCCGCAAGTGGCCATCATTGGCCGGCCGAATGTCGGCAAGAGTTCCATTCTCAATTGGCTCGCTCACAAGTTCGTCTCCGTTGTGGACCCGACGCCTGGTGTGACTCGCGACCGCGTCTCGTATTTGATGTTCGAGGGGGACCGCTACTTCGAGCTGATCGACACCGGCGGCATCGGTATCGTGGACCGCGACGATCTTTCTGAGGACGTCGAACGCCAAATTCAAGTCGGCATCGACCGAGCCGATCTGATCCTGTTCGTGGTCGATGGCAAAGACGGCCCGATGCCGCTCGATCAAGTCGTGGCCGATCGGCTGCGGCTGATCGACAAACCAAAGCTGCTGGTCGTCAACAAGTGCGATTCGCCGAGGACCGAGGACGAAGTCCCGCAGTTCTACCGCATGATGAATGGGCCGACGGTCACCACCAGCGTCATCGGCAACCGCTATCGCGATGAGCTCGTGGCGGCGATCCTCGAAAACCTCCCGCCCGCAGCCGAGCATGAAGCCGAAGACGGCGCGTCACTGGCTTCTGATCCCGAGCTGAAGTTCGCGATCGTCGGTCGCCGCAACGTCGGCAAGAGCACGTTCATCAACGCGCTCGCCGAAGAAGAGCGCTGCATCGTCTCCGAGATCCCCGGCACCACTCGCGACAGCATCGACGTCCGCTTCGAGATCGACGGCCTGCGTCTGCTGGCCATCGACACCCCCGGTGTCCGCAAGAAGAAGAGCCTCGCCAATGATGTCGAGTTCTATGGCATGGTCCGCGCTCAGAAGAGTATCCGCCGCGCGGACATCGTCTTCATGTTCTTCGACGCCACCGAGACTGTGTCGCGCGTCGACAAGCAGCTCGTCGATGAAATCGTCTCGCAGTTCAAGCCGGTGATCTTCGTCATCAATAAGTGGGACTTGGCCAAAGAAGAGCACATGGATATGGAACGCTGGGGCGAATACCTCGGCAACCAATTCGCCTCACTGCGATTTGCTCCGATGGCGTTCCTCACCGCGAAGACCGGCAAGAACGTCCACAAGCTGGTGAACCTCGCTCAGAACATCTTCAAGCAAGCTCGCACGCGCGTCTCAACCGGGGAGATCAACCGCGTCGTCCGAGCGGCAGTCTTGCGCAATCGCCCCCCCGTCCGTCGTAATCAAACGCCAAAAGTGTACTTCGCCACGCAAGTCGCCACCGAACCGCCGACCATCGTCCTGAAGTGCAACAATCCCACGCTGTTCGACAATTCTTGGCGGCGTTATTTGCTCGGCGTGATGCGAGAAGAGCTGCCCTTCCACGAGGTGCCGATCAAGCTCTTCCTCCGCCAACGCGAACAAGCCGAAGAACGCCGCTCGTCCGGCGAGCGAGACATCGAGCCTGACGAAGTCCAACGCGAATCGGCGATGGAAGAAGTGGACTGGGGCGACGAGGTTTAGTCGGAATCCGACTCTCGTTCCCACGCTCCGCGTGGGAACGAGATTAAATCATTGCTCACGACGTTGTCATTACGATGAGATCTTCTCGACTTGGCAACCATCGCCGAGCGGCGGCGGACAGGAACGACACTACATGATTTCGGTTCCGACGGCTCCGTGGGCGCATCAAATTGGTGATTTGCTGGCTTGGTCGGGGGCGTTTCTGGGTGGGGCTTGGTTGCATCGGCGGTATCCGGAGGCGGTGCGGCGGTTGGCTCGGCAGACGGAGCCATCGTATTTCATTCAGCTCGCGATCGGGGGTGTCATCGGAGCTTGGCTGTTTGGTTCTTTGAATTCCTTGCGATCGGATGTGCCGACGCTTTCGCACAGCATTGCGGGAGCGTTGGCCGGGAGTATCGCGGCGGTTGAGTTGTGGAAGTGGCGTCACGGCGTTCGGGTTTCGACGGGGACGCCGTTTGTGATTCCGATCTCGATGGGTGTGGTGATTGGCCGCTGGGGTTGTTTGTTTGCCGGGTTAGATGACGGCACATTTGGAGTGCCGACCGCATTGCCTTGGGCCGTGGATTTGGGAGATGGAGTCGGCCGGCATCCTGTTCAGGTTTACGAATCGGCGGCGATGCTGATCTTCTTGCTGGTGTTTGTCGCCGCGTTGCGAGCCGGGCGAGCTTGGCCGCTGGAGATTGGGTTTCATGTGCTGATCGTCGTCTATGCGGTTCAGCGGTTTGTTTGGGAATTCTTCAAGCCGTATCCTCCGGTCGTTGGAGTTTTCAATTCGTTTCATTTTCTCATGCTGGGACTGATGGGCTATGGCATCTGTTGGATCATCCGTGGCGATCGCGCCGAGCCAATTGAACCTAGGCCAATCGGCACCGAGTCCCTTCGAGCGGAAGTCGTCGACGTACCTCTTTCACAGTCAAACGACGAGCCTGTGTGAAACCTGTTTGCGGCTCGTGCCGACGAAGGTGCTCATCGACGAGGGCTGCGTGTGGTATCTGAAGCGATGCCGTGAGCACGGCGTGCAGAAGACGAAGATCAGCGACGACGTGGCGTATTGGCAGTCGCAGAAGATGTGGCTCAAGCCGGGAGATCGTCCGCTCGCGCCGCAGACTCGAACCGAGCACGGCTGCCCGTTCGATTGCGGCTTGTGCCCGGATCACGAACAACACAGTTGCCTGGCGATTCTGGAAATCAATCAGGCGTGCAACTTGGCCTGCCCGGTTTGTTTCGCGAACGCGACCGACGTGCATGGGAGCCATCTGCCGCTGGCGACGATCGAGGGAATGCTCGACACGCTGGTCACGAGCGAGGGGGAACCCGATCTGGTGCAGCTCTCCGGCGGCGAGCCGACGATTCATCCGCAGTTCTTCGAGATTCTGGAAGCGGTCAAGCGACGGCCGATCCGGCATGTGATGATCAACACGAACGGCGTGCGGATCGCACAGGACCGCGAGTTCGTCGCTCGGCTGGCGAGCTATGCTCCGCGGCTCGAAGTCTATTTGCAATTCGATTCGCTCGACGACGCGGCGCTCGTGAACTTGCGCGGCGCGAAGCTCAGTCACATCCGGCAGCAGGCGTTGGAGAATCTCGAAGCGGTCGGCCTCTCGACGACGCTGGTGGTCGTGGTGAAGAAAGGGATCAACGATCGCGAAGTGCCGAGCCTCATTCAGCACGCGCTGAAATGGTCGTGCGTCCGAGGTGTCACGTTGCAGCCGGTTCAAGACGCCGGTCGCAACGACGGCTTCGATGGCAAGACGAACCGAATCCTGCCGAGCGAACTGCGACGCCTCGTCGCCGAATCTGGCGTCTTCACGTTGGATGACATGATCCCGCTGCCGTGCAATCCCGATCAAATCTGCATTGGCTACGGCTTGCGACAAGGCTCAACCTTGACGCCGATCACGTCGCTGCTGCCACGTGAACTGATTCTGCAAGGCCCCAACACGATCAGCTACGAAGCCTACCCTGCCCTGCGCGACGGCATCCTCAACCTGCTGAGCCTCGCGACATCGCAAGCGAATACGGAAGAAAAGCTCGCGAGCCTGCTGTGTTGCCTGCCGCACGCAATGGTCCCGTGCGAACTCAGCTACGCCAACAGCTTCCGCGTCGTCATCCTGCAATTCCTGGATCGCTACAACTTTGACATCGCGACCGTGAAACGAAGCTGCGTCCACTTCGTACAACCCAACGGCCAGATCATCCCGTTCGACACCTTCAACACCTTCTACCGAGACGGAGCCGAAGGAGCCGCCGTCCTCGCCGAAGCTCGCCAAGGAGATCGCTCATGAAACAAGTCTTCGGTTCGATCCTCATGGCCGTCGGAATCCTGATCGCCGGAGCGAGCGGCCTGTGCTCGTTCGTATTCGTGATGAGCGCGTTCGGGTCACCAAGCAACATCAAGATCGATCTGCCGATCATCTTCTTCGTCGGCGGGATTCCCTTCGTGATCGGACTCGCGGTATTTTTCGGCGGCCGTGCTCTTGTCCGCCAAGCGAAACGAGACGCTGAAAAAAAGACGCCGCCGCCAAGTCACGATGCTGAGAAGACTCCTACTGTCGATGGACCTTCTCCTGGATGAATTCATCCCTCTTCACGCCACTCACTTTGGAAACACAAACTATGAACAAAACTTATTGCGGCCTGTTCTGCCTTCCTCATGGTTCCCACTTGCTTCTTGGTCTGGTGATGACGTTCGCTCTGTGCGCCGTGGCTCACGGGCAGTCTTCGCCAAAACCTGCGTTTCAGTACGAGGTGGGCGACGTCCGCGTGAGCATCCCCACGGCGGATGAACCGCGTGTGAAAGCATTTGGCAAGGAGTCGTTGCAGGCGGCGGCGAAATATCTGGAAACGGGGGCGGCGAGTTGGTTGAAGCGGGACAAAGCCTGTGTGAACTGTCACACCACCGGTCCTTACATGACGGACTTCACCGCGTGGTCGCGGAGGTTCGGCCAGCCCAATGAAGACGTGTTGAAAAACTTCGTGAAGGCCGTGCCGAAGGAAATCGAAGAGGTGCGGGAGACGGAGACGGAGACGAAAGGTCTGAAGTTTTATCCCGGCGCGTTCTTCGCCGTGTGGCGAACCGCCGGGCTGGCCGAGTGGGACCGGAATGTCGCCGGCAAACTCTCGGAACCGACGGAGCGTTCGCTGCGAGACATGTTTATGCGGCAGTCTGAAAGCGGCGCGTTTGTCAGTCATGGTGAAGTCGAGATCCCACACATCACCACCGACTTTGAACTCTCGCTGCAAGCCGCGCGAGCCATGACAGCCGCTCCGGGTTGGCTTGCGGGGCTGAAGGACGAAACGCTGGTCGCTCGCGTCGATAAGTTGAAACAGTATCTTCGCACCTCGCCGCCGAAGAACGATTTCGACCGCGTCTTGAAATTGCAATTGGCTCTTTACCTACCCGACTTGGTGACGTCAGCCGATCGTGACGCCGCGTTCGCTCTGCTGACCTCAAAGCAACACGCCGACGGTGGCTGGAGCACGCGCGACATGTCGCCAGTCAATGATTGGCACTATGAAATGAGCCCGTTTGTGCTGAACCTCATCAAGAACCTGCCCGATGCCGACAAGCCGGAGAGTGATGCCTACATGACGGCGCTGGCCATCGTGCTGATGCGGCAGAGCAACATTCCCGTGTCCGATCCGCGGATTCAGAAAGGTTTGACCTGGCTGAAGCGCGAGCAACGCGAAAGTGGCCGCTGGTGGATGCACTCGCTCTACCGCGGCAACTACCACTACACGACCTACATCGCCACCATCGAAGCCATCAAGGCTCTCGAACTCTGCGGCGAACTCGACGCGCTGACGGCAAAGAAGAACTGACGAGACGATGCTTCAGACCTTTAACGTCAACGCGCGAGCGTCCTAACGGCCGTCGGCTTCCAAGAAATCCAATTTCGATCGTGGGCGATCCCACCAAAAGAGTCACGTCAGGTTCTGAATCGAGCGATAAACGTAGGGCGGGACAAACTCGCTTTGAGCACCGGCGCACCGAATTAGACTTCTTACTGACCCGCCTCGTAAGGACTCCAAGCGAAGCGATAACGCTTCGTGTCCGCCACGATCTCGTTCAGCATGCCGACCGAGACAAGACCCTCTATCGCTCGAATAACGACGAGTTTCGCTCGGTTCGGGTTCTCAGCAATTGATGGAATGCTGACTATCTCCGGATCTGTTGCGGTTTGGCCGAGTACGTCGTCGAACGAGAAGCCGTCGGCGAAATCAACGAAGATGCGATCCATCACATGATGATGGAGACTGATTAGCGGCAACAGTCCTGCTTGGGTAGCACGTTTTTTGTATTCGTCGTGTGGTGTCATCGGTCCAACTCACACCAGTCATTCGCTAACAACAGGCTTCCTTGCAATACGGTAGTCAGCGATTTGCCAAGTCTGTTGCTATTCCAACTTCCCCTTGGTTTTCCACAACCGATCCTTGAGCTGCGGAAACAACTCCAGCGCGTTGTCACGCATGATTTGCTTGCCAATGCGGTTGGCGTGTTCTTCGAGCAAGTCGCCGCGATCGACTTTTTCGGCGAGGACTTCGGCGATGCACATCCGAGTCAGCTCGGTTGAACCGTAGATCCCTTCGCCGTGGTTGCAGTCGCCGCCCCACATAATGCGGGTGGAGGGCATTTGCTCCAGCCATTCGTGGTAGGCCCGTTTGCCCATCGAATAGCTGAGGCTTGGCAGCCAGACGCTGTCGATCCAGACGTGGTTCCAATGCCGCAGCAGGATCGCACCGGTCTCGCCGACCCACGGGAAGCCGCCGTGAAACAGAATGAACTTCGTCTTGAGATTCGCCTCGATCAAATCGACGAGCAGGATCGGGTTAGAACTTTGAATGCGACCGTGCCCCGTGTGGATTTGGAATGGCAGATCGTACTTCGCCCCGAATTCGCACAGCCGCCAGAAAACGAAATCTTCGAAGTCCTTGATCTGCTCCGGCGTCAGCGTGGAGGCTCGTTTGCCAAACGCCGCCTGAGCCCGCTCCTTCGGCACGCGGTCGAACTTGAGCGTCCGCTGGTAAGCGAGCGTCGATTTCAGACAGACCGCCCCTTTGTCTTTCGCCTCGAGAAACAGCCGGTCGATCACCTTCAAGAAATCGTCAAACGATTTCATCGGCAGGCCGTGCTTGGTAGCGAACTCATAGGGACTGTCGAACGGATCGTAGAATTCTGACGAGTGAAAACCGCGCACCAACGGCGTCACGTTGAACACGAGCACTTCAAACGGGTACGTCGTTTGGAACGAGAACTTCGCCCAGTGCGGGTCGTTGAACATCAGCTCGATGTTGGACCGTTCGGTGACGACGTGGTGCAGCCATTTCTGGTCGCGGTAGTTCTCGAAGATCTTGCGATCGAGGTCTTTGGCTTGAGCATCGGTGACGCGGTCCCAATCGACGCCGTACAAATCTTTGAGCGCGATCTGCGTGTAGCGGTAGAAGCTGGTCGCTCGCGAGTTGTCCCAATCGTCCTTGGCATCCTTCCACCAGTCCTCGAACTCCATCTTCGGCTGCCACGGAGTCAGCCGGCCGACCTGAGTCCAATAGCTGTTCCCCCATATGCTGGAGAGATTCATCCCCTTGCCGAGCTTCGTCTCGCGATACCCCGGCAGCTTCTCGAACGGCCAAAGATGATCGTGCGTGTCGATCGCCGGCACCGCGTCGATCTTCAACTTGATTCGCTTGTAGGTTTCGGTCTGCCGTGTGGCCTGAGCGGATGCGGTCAGTCCGGCGGCCAGCCAAGTCGCAAGGAAGATGAGCGTTACAAGGCTTCGCTGAAACATGAGAAGCACCTTTCTGTGGGGCGCGACGAACTCGGCTCGACCAAAACGTGGTTGCCAATTAGAAGTCCGCCGGTCAACGGAACCAGCGATCGTTCGCAAGGCCATGATATGCCAAGTGCCTCACGATTTGCCTGCCTGATATTTCTGCTCTCAGGCTGCACGGCGATGAATTTGACTTCGGAGGCGAATCGAACCTCGCCGACCGAGATCGATTCGGAGGTCAAAGCGTATCAGTCATGCCGGTCCATTGCCGAAGTCGAACAACGGCTCGATGAATTACTCAAAGCCCCGGACGGCCAGGAGCAAGCCGAGCGGCTCATTCAGGGATGGGGTCAGCACGGCTCTTGGTACGACCTCGCCGTTGTGAAACTCTTCTGGGAGCGATCACTTCCTGAAGTGGACGGCAAGAAAAAGCGATTCAACCATCGCCGCCTTTTCGAGGTGACGAAATCTGTTTTGGTCAAACATTCGGAATTGGCCTGCCAAGTATTTTGGTATTACCAGTGGTCCTCTGGCGTCCCTGACTTTGCGGGGATGATGCACGATTTGGAACCACATTGGGTTTGTGATCGCAGAGTCGATGATTGGGTGAAGTTTCGGTTGGTGCTGTTCTATGCCGGTGTCGCGTCGGGATTGCCAATTGAACTGTCGGTTGGCGAAAGCGCCGCTCGTGCCGGCTTTGACAGCCTGATGCGCGACTGGTTCGACCAGCAGGCGATCATTCTCGGCCAAAGGCCATTCCTTCGATACGATCATGACCTTGGACGCTGGGTTGTGGACCTCGACGCCAAGCAAGCGAATCGCTATCTCACACCTGCTGAGCAGAAGGCTTCGCCTCGTTCAACACCCTTGCCGAATTGGGATAGCGAGATTATTCCGCCCCAGCCGATTCACGAGTCTGTAGGCGAGGAAGAGGTCGAGCTGCTTGGAATTCCAGATTGATGAAGGATTGCAAAGTGAATTCAGCAAAGCCCCTGACGACGAATGAACTGCGAGCGCGGATCGCTCGTGTCCCGCGAACGCCGCTGGCTCACCTGCCGACACCATTGGAGTTGTTGCCTCGGTTCAGCAAGGCTGTGAACCCGAATGGACCGCGTGTGTGGATCAAGCGGGACGACTGTACGGGGTTGCTGTTTGGTGGGAACAAAGCGCGGCACAACGAATTCTTGATCGCCGATGCGCTGGCCAAGGGAGTCGATTTGGTCGTGTGGGGCGCGGGGGTGCAGAGCAACAACTGCCGGCAAACGGCCGCCGCGTGTGCGAAGGTCGGACTCGATATTCATCTGGTGCTCGGTCGCGGCAAGCCGGTGAGTGGGCTGGATGTTGTACAAGGAAATTTGTTGCTCGACCAAATTGTCGGGGCAAGCATCGAGATTGTCGAAGAGTCGATCGGTCTTGCACTCGACCAAAAGATCGCTGAGGTCGCGGAACGATTTCGCTCGCGCGGACGTAAGGTCTATGTGTGGGACCGCCCGGTCGTGCTGCCACTCGCCGCACTCAGCTACACGCTCTGCATGGCCGAGATCGTCGAGCAATCAACCGCTAGCGGTTTTGAACCAGCGGCGGTTTACGTTTCGTCGTCCGGTTCGACGGGGGCCGGCGTGGCGCTCGGGGCGAAAGCGTTGGGGCTGACTTATCCCGTGTGGAGCATCGCCCCGATGATCTGGCCGTGGGACAGCCAACAAGAACTGTCGGCGACCGCGAATCGCGCCGCGGAGTTGGTCGGCATCGAAACTCGACTGACGCCAGACGACATTCTCTTCATCGGCGAGTACCTCGGACCTGGCTATGGCCAGCCTTCGGATGCGGGCATCGAGGCGATGACGCTGCTAGCGCGGACCGAGGGTCTGCTGGTCGAACACGTTTACACGGCGAAGGCTCTGTCGGGACTGATCGACCACATTCGCGCCGGACATTTCCGAGAGGATCAAGACGTCGTCTTCGTCCACACGGGGGGCACTCCGGCGATCTTTGCGGAAGCGGAAATGTTGGCAGCGCGGATTCCTCGGCGCGAATTGAGCTGAGCCGGAACAGCAGGTTTGAAACCTGTCCCCACGTTACTTCTCAGACTCAGCCAGTTTTTGGGCGAGCGGTTTCCAGTCCACTTGCGGCGCGTCGGCCCAGAGGTGTTCGAGGTCGTAGAGTTCGCGGCCATCGGGCGAGAAGACGTGCAGGACGATGTCGCCGTAGTCTTGCAGTATCCACGTTTCAGAATCACGGCCTTCGACGCCGACGCGCGGGCGGCTGCCACGTTTCTTCATCAATTGCTCGACCTCTTCGGCGATGGCGCGCATCTGACGTCCGCTAGTCGCGGTCGTGATCACGAAGAAATCGACGATCGGTGTGACCTGAGTCATGTCGAGGACGAGGGAGTCTTTGCCCTTGAGATCCGCGCAGGCTTGCGCAGTCAAGCTGGCGAGTTCACGGCTGGCTTGCTGACGCTCGGCCAAAGTGGGTTCGGCAGGTTTGGAGCGAACGGAGGTGGCGATGGGATGACTCCGAGTCTTCGTGACTTAAAAAAGATTCAAAAACGAAACCGGCCAACATCGCTCGCGAAGCGAAACCTTCGACGGGCGAGATTGGCCGGACATGCTCTCGGTTCAACAACCGAGCTGCAAGGAGACCCCCAGATTATGAAGAGCCGTATTTGCGATTGAAATCCTGCTGCAGATTGGGCACGCGGTTGAGTTCTTTGTTCCACAGATCCTTAAGTGGAAACTCTTCAGGCTGGACCTGATTCTTCAATTGATAAATCTTCTGCCAAAGCATGATGCCCCAGAGTCCTTCCTCCATCGTGGTGTCATCGCTGGCAAGCTCTTTGTACGCCTCCAGC
Source organism: Planctomyces sp. (assembly GCA_005798445.1). Classification (GTDB taxonomy): domain Bacteria; phylum Planctomycetota; class Planctomycetia; order Planctomycetales; family Planctomycetaceae; genus SXKJ01. The sequence continues at coordinate 15,234 of SYJG01000159.1, read as the reverse complement.
ATGAACTTGAAACGATCGAGCCCTGACTCCAAAACCTCTTGCGCGGCGTCAATGTCACCCTTTTTGAAAAGCTCTTCACCTTCAAAAAGATCGCTATGCACGCGAGTTGTGTTCTGCTGTTTCTCCGCGTGCGCTTTCGTTCTCCAAAAACGATAGTTGCTCACATTTTGATACAAGTCGAGCTCGCGCTCCACATGATTTCGGTCCTTGCCGGATGCTGCGATGATCTGCTCCATCGCGGATTCCGAGGCGGGAGCTTCCATGAAGATTTCACAATCGCCGGTTTGAAACCGCATCTGACCGAACACTTCGACCCAGTCGTGGTAAGCGTCATCCCACGCTTTCCGAGTGGTCTCGTCAAATTGACCTTCGCGTTGCAACGCTTCCGCATAGTCCAACTGTGAACGTGCTGGATACGAGCGGAACAGACAGTCCATCATGATGTGCTGCTCATGCTTTTCTTCCGCATCGTTGGCCTTCTGAAACCAGTCTTTGGCGGCGAGGTAGTTGTCCTTCCGATCGGGATTGATCTCGCTGTCTGGTCCGCCGTCGTAACGTTCCTTGTCTGGATCCTCTTTTTTGAAGAATTTGCGGAACTGCTTCCATTCGTCGGAACGGCCAATCTTCTTGCCCAGTGTGTTGCCGGTGTCCCAATAAATTTCCGGATCGAGACGATTGCGCTCCGCACCCTGCATCAGGAACTTCGCCCCTTCCTTCACCCAGAAATAGCGGTCCTCAACAGCGTCCCACTCGGCCGACACGTTGTAGGCCATATTCCAACCGAGATAGCGCCACACCTGAATGTAGTGCGGCTGCAACAGGATGACCGACTCGGTCGTGGCCCGCATCTGCGCCCACTGCTTTTGATCTCGCTGCGTGTCGAGTTGAATTCGTAACAGGTTTACGGCGACACCGCGCATCCCCAGCAAAACCAAATTCATGGTGGCACTGGTCGGATCAACCTTTCCCAGAGTGCTCTCTCCCAGGTCGTTTTCCTGGCGCAATTTCGCGAGCATCCCACCGGAGCCGGCTTCATCAGTCGCCGGCATTCCTAACACAATGATCGGCAGCATCAACATGACCATGCCGACCAAATACGCCAGTTTGCGCTGCTGCGCGGTGAGTTGTTCAATCATTTTGCTTCCAACTCTCTCAACGTCAGGCTGTAGTAGCCAACCAACAAACAGGGAACCAAATACCCAATCGTGATGGCCAAACTGCGGAACAGTGCCACGTTCCAGGGGACATCAAATCCGTTCGCGACATAGGGTGACATGACGAACGAGGTGAGGTCCGGGATCAAATGCTGCATCAGCCACAAGGCACCAAACATGACCTGGTCGATGCCTTGCATAATTTTGATGCCAATGTTGTCAGGCAACTCCAACGTGTCGTTCATGTGCATGACCAATCGATAACAAGATTCGATCGGTCCGCCTCCCTTTTGCACTCCCGTAATTAGCTTGATCATGAATTCACGGAAGCCTTGTCCAATGATCAGCAGGCTAAAGGTCAACAGCGTGGCCACCGGGCCTTTGACGAAGGTGCTCGAAGTCACTCCGATGCTGACAATGAAAACCGTCAGCAACCAAATCCCGAGCGCCGCCTTGAAATATCCAACCGCGAATGGCCGATCAGGAAGCCGGATGAAAAAGTCCGGTCGAGCCATGCCAAGATACTGCGCAGCGTCGAGACACTGCACTTCAATCGTCAGTGAATTCTGATCAACGACGTCGTCGAACAAATCGACCGTGCGTTTTTCCATTCGGACTTCGTCGTAATACGAGAGTTTTCGTTCGAGGTACTGCTCGTTGAGGTTGAACTCTTTGATTTCGAACGAATCCAACGGGACACGCAAATCTTTGGTGGGATTGACGAGCACATACCGGACTAGCAGTGACTGTCCCATCCGGCCCTTGTGCGTACGAAATGCCTCAAATCGGGATTCCAGTTTGATACGGTCGACGGGAGCGTCGATCGGAAACTTGTATGCCGCGGATGCCTTCGTACCACCTTCGATGTAGCTGCGAAATTCCCAGATGTCACCCGTGTTAATTCCTTTGTCCGTGGCGTTTCCTTCACGGTCGAGGAATTGCAATGTGCCGTACACTGGAACTCGGCAAATCAAACTGGCGTTGTTGGACCCTACTTGCCGCAAAATCCACACATACCCGACGATCCCCATCATTGCGACGATCGCGGCGGCAATCGTTGCGAAACCCAGGATACGCCCCATCACGATTTCGTTTCGACGGACGGGTTTCGTCACAACTGTGTGAATCGAGCGAACGCGGATGTCTTCCGGAATTCCCCAGCAAGACAGCAGCAATAACACGGGAATCGTCAACCATGAAACGGTCGTCAGCGCAAAACTAACGGCATTCTTCACCTGCAAATCAGCGCGCAAGTCGGAATCGAGGAACCACCCGGCGAACATCATGAGAAACGCAAACACGACGAACACCAGCAAGGCCTTGCGGCGCACGGCTTCCATGATCGTCAGCCAGGCAATCGCCCAGATTCGCTTCGGCGAAAAACTGACAAAGTCGTGCAAGCCATGCCGCACTCGGCTCATCACCGCCACTGGGCCCGATACGCCGTAGATTCCCAGTGCAATCAGAATCGTGGCTGCGAAGATCGCGCCAATAAAACTGCCAAACATCAAAAACCAGTGCATGAGGCCGTTTTCGATGTTGCCGAACGGGAGGAATGGCTTGGCGTCAAAATTCATGGTCGCTACTCAGAATTCCAGAGAGCTCGAAACAATCAATCACCACGCAGGGCAGGTTGGCAGAAGCGCCGTGTACACCAAGATTACGATTTCTCGGACGCCGCGGGGACAAACCGTTGACCGGGACGCTCTTGGCTTTTCTGAACTGTCTTGAGGAACAAGTCTTCGAGGCTGTTCGTCGGATGCCCGTGCCGCAAAAGTTTGGCATTGTGCTTGGCCAGCACCGCTTCGACGTCCGCAACCGCTTCTGGGCTAAGCTTGGAAGTCAGCAATTCGGTCTCATGCTGCTCTTTGAGCAAGTCGTCGACGCGGCCAAGCTCTTTCAATTCACCGGCATACAAAATGGCAATCCGATCGCAGACGTCCTGCACGTCGGCCAGCAGGTGGCTGCACATGACGACCGTCTTGCCTTCGTTCTTCAGCTTGACGATCAAGTCCTTCATGTCGCGTGAACCCAGCGGGTCAAGGCCGCTCGTCGGCTCGTCCAGCAGGATCAGGTCCGGGTTGTTGATCAGGGCTTGAGCTAAACCAATTCGGCGGGTCATGCCCTTCGAGTACTCTTTCAACTGCCGCTTGCGAGCGTTCTGCAAGCCGACCAGTTCGATGAGTTGGTTCGACCGCTCCTTCCGCTGCTGCGGCGACATGTCGAACAGGCGGCCGTAAAAGTCGAGCGTTTCCTCGGCGTTGAGGAATCGGTAAAGATAGGACTCTTCCGGCAGGTATCCGATCCACTCGTTCTTGCTGACGTCGGAAGCCGGCTTGCCGAGAACCGAGATTTCGCCCTCCGTCGGAAACAACAGGCCCAGCAGCAACTTCATGGTCGTCGTTTTGCCGGACCCGTTCGGGCCGAGCAGCCCGAAAACCTCGCCTTTTTTGACATCAAGGCTCAGCGAATTCAGAGCGCGAACTTTTTTCCGCCCCCAAAAGTCGCGATAAATCTTGGTCAGATTCTTAATCTGAATAACTGACTGTGTCTCCATCGACCCGCACCTTGAATAAGAACGACGAAAGGATGACCAAAAAATGACGTTGGCCTCTCAAACGAGAACGCCTGCCAGAGACCATGAGAATTGTGCCGCGAGTACGCACTCTGTGACCGCTGTTGTTGGGCAGTTCTTGAGTTGCGTCGAAAAAACCGAAGTTCTGTGCTCGCGGGGCGGAGGACTCTAAGGCCGCCCCTCCAGCGTTGCAAGTTTCTGCCCGGTCGCTGGTAACGTCTGCCAATGGGCTTTCCGAACCGATCTCTTTACTTGACCGTATATTACTTGGGCTGCATGTCGATTGTGCCGCCCGCTAACGAGGTTGACCATGAAATTCGCCATCTGCCAGGAACTGTTCGAGAATTGGGACTGGGACCGCCAATGCGCCTTCTCGGCCGAGCTGGGTTACACCGGGCTGGAACTGGCTCCGTTCACGCTCGCACCGCGGATCACGGACGTCTCCGCCGAGCAACGTCGATCACTTCGCGACACCGCTGAACGGCACGGCGTTCAGATCATCGGTCTGCATTGGTTGCTGGCGAAGACCGAAGGCTTCCACCTCACGACTGCTAACTCAGACGTCAGACGCGCGACGTCACAGTACTTGATGGAGCTAGGCAACGCCTGCGCGGACTTCGGTGGCGACTTGATGGTGCTCGGTTCGCCGATGCAGCGCAACCTCGAAGAGGGAGTCTCGCTCGATCAAGCTTTTGAAAACGCGGCCGACGTTTTGAGAGGTTGCATGTCCGCGCTGCGCGATCGTGGAGTTCGCATCTGCCTCGAACCACTGACTCCGAAGGAGACCAACTTCCTCAACACCTGCGCTGATGCGATGCGGTTGATCGACATGGTCGGCTCACCAAATCTCGTGTTGCATCAAGACGTGAAGGCGATGCTCGGTGGTGAGTCCGAGTCGATTGAGACCATCATCGAACGCTTCGCGCCGCACGTCGGACACTTCCATGTCAACGATGTGAACTTGCTCGGCCCCGGCATGGGACCAACCAATTATGCCCCGATTTTGCGGGCTTTACAGCGAACAAACTACTCCGGCTGGGTCTCGGTAGAAGTCTTTGACTATCGCCCTGGTGCCGAGAAGATCGCGCGCGACAGCATCAATTACATGCGCGACGTACTGAGTCAGTTGTCGAAGTCATGATCACGCTGTTGACGTAATGATCGCGCATCGTCGCATGTGAGCTGCAAACGCTTGATGACCTGCAACACACTTCATCGCGCAATCGTTTTCATGTCGTCATGGTGCATGATGAATCGAATGAACTCTGAATCGCGACTTCATCGCGCCAAAAAGTTCTCGTCACAATCTGCGCAAATCTGTCAAGAATTGGGTTGCATGAAATAAAAAAAGACGTCAGGATGATCCGCGTCAATGTGTGAGCAACTTGCAACGGATCGCAGTTGTCACCTTCACAAATCGAAACGCGAGTCACATCACGCTTCGGTTTGCTGAAATCGGAACGACGAAGATTTGAAGCAAGAGGCTCACCACGGCCTATCACGGTTGGTAGGTCGGACACCAAGGTGTGGTGCTCGTCGAACTCGTTCAGCCCGGTTAGCCAAGCGAGCAAGACGATCGCCCAATGCCCCTGTAAGGAGTGCTACTGTGGCAAAGAAAAAGGCTGCTAAGGCTGCGAAGAAAGCTCCCGCGAAGAAGGCTGCTGCGAAGAAGAAGTAATTCTTCTCGCACCTTCGGGTGTTCAGCTACAGCAAGCAAGAAGCGGTCGGAAACGACCGCTTCTTCTATTTGATAGACGTGGTTTGCCAGCCCTCGCAACCGGAGAATTTTCTGTCAGAAAGCTCGCCTTTTTGGGCAAAACACCACGAATCCGTCTTTCTTCATTCGTGAAAACCGGCATACTTCTCCACCCGCAAAGGTACCCCTTCGCCGTTTCCACGGTCGCATGAGGTGACTGTACTGGCGAAGGACTTCTGTGGCTCAAAACGAGGTGCCACCTTGAAGTTTCCAATCTGCCTGGGCCGCGCCGCATGGATTGCAGCGGTGGCCGTGCTGATGTTCGTGGCGATGGAGCCTGCTGAATCTCGTGGACAATCGAGCGAAAACAACGCTCCTTCTCCCGCTGTGTTTGGTCCCGAGAAGGGGACGCTGGTGATCTGCGGCGGTGGAATCTTGCCCGAAGTTCTGCGAGGCAAGGTGGTCGAACTCGCCGGCGGCGAGCATTCCCGGATCGTCGTCATTTCCACCGCCAGTCAGACAGCCGATACGCCCGACATCGAAACCTATGTGGCTTGGTGGCGACAGCAGAAGTTGGCGGAGATGACGATTCTGCACACGCGCTCGCGCGACGTGGCCGACACCGAACAGTTCGTCGAGCCGCTCACGCGAGCGACGGGCGTGTGGTTCATGGGTGGCAACCAAGCGTGGCTGATCGACACCTACTCCGGGACGCGCACGGAAACGGAGATGCACAAACTGCTTGAACGAGGCGGCGTGATCGGCGGCACTTCCGCAGGTGCGGCGGTGATGACGAAGACGATGATTCGCCGAGGCAGCCCGACCGCCGAAGTCGGCCGCGGCTTTGGTTTCCTTGATGGAGCCGTCGTCGATCAACATTTCGTGCGTCGCATGAGACAGGATCGGTTGCTCAAGGTCATCGAACAGCAACCAACGCTTGTCGGCTTGGGCATCGACGAAGGAACCGCGCTGCTCGTGCAAGGCCGCCGATTGTCGGTGCTCGGCGATTCCGAGGTGCGTGTCTGCTTCGCTCGAACCGAAACTCGTGAGCCTCTGGTTGAAAGCCTGCGCAACGGCGACAAGGCGGACATGAGTGCTCTTTGCCGAGTGGCTTTGACACGACAGCAACCACGCACGCAAAGACTTTTGGCCGCGCCGCAGGTCTCGGAGGGAACACTGGTCATCGTCGGCGGCGACGCCGTGCCGAACGAAGCGACCGAGCGATTCGTGGCCGCCGCAGGTGGCACGGACGCGACCGTCGCTTTGATGTCCATTGATGGCGAGTCCTCGGAGGTCGCGGATGCCGAGTTGATGGACCGGCTTCGCAAAGCGGGCGTGAAGAGCGTGCAACGTGTCGAAGTCACCTCGCGACAACAAGCGGACGATCCGAAACTCGCGGCGTTGCTCAAGACGGCTGGTGGAATCTGGCTGTGCGGCGCGCGTCCGGATTCGTTTGTCGAATCCTGTCTGGGTACGGGTGCCGAGCAGCTTTGCCGTGACGTTCTGCGTCGCGGTGGGGTCATCGGCGGCAAGGCAGCGGGAGGCTTGATGCAGGGTGACTTCCTGTTGAACGCCAGTCCGGTCCCGACAAAGCGGATGATGGAGGGCTACGACCGAGGATTCGGATTCTTCCCCGGAGTGGCGATCGCACAGAGCTGGCTGAAAGGGGAAACGCCTTCGGAGCTGACGCAACTCCAGCAGGAGCATCCGCAGGTCGTCGGCCTAGGCATTGAGGACTCGACCGCACTGATCGTGCGTGGCCACACGATGGAAGTCGTCGGCAAGAATCAAGTCGCTGTGCTCGATGGAGCGTCGGACTCCGCTTCGCCGAGGTCTTCCATCTTGCAGGCCGGTGACCGCTACGACTTCAAAGACCGTGCGCGAGTCAGCCGCAAAGAGAGCGAATAGCGCCGGCGTTGCTACACTCCGCCCGCCATGACGGAGCCGCTCAACATCGCAAATCGCCTGACCGCCTCGGCCGCGCGCTGGCCCGATCAGATTGCGGTCGTGCAGCCAAACGGACGTGACTCGGCAGGCCAGTACCGCTACCGAACTTGGACGTTCTCACAACTCGAACGAGAGGCGACCGCCATCGCCAACGGATTGCTGGCTTGGGGTGTGCAACCCGGCCAGCGTTTGGTGCTGATGGTCCGCCCCAGCTTCGAGTTCATCGCTCTCACGTTCGGCTTGATGCGAGCGGGCATCGTGGTCGTGTTGATCGACCCCGGCATGGGCCGCTCAAACATCTTTCGTTGTCTGGAAGAGATCAACCCCGACGGCTTCGTAGCGATCCCGATCGTACAGGCGATTCGAGTCCTCAGACGTCGCCAGTTCCCGAACGCGCGCTTCAACGTCACCGTCGGAGGCCGCAAGTGGCTGTGGGGCGGGAAGACCTACTCCGACTTACTGGCCGAAAGCCGAAAGCCGAGAGCCGATCGCCGTGATACCGTTTTTCAAATGCCCGCCGCGATCATCTTCACGAGCGGCAGCACCGGCCCCCCGAAAGGAGTCGTCTACGAGCACGGCATGTTCGACGCTCAAGTCGATCTGCTCCGCGACTTCAACGGCATCCAGCCGGGAGAGATTGATCTGCCCGGCTTCCCGTTGTTCGGTTTGTTCAACGCCGCGATGGGAGTCACGACCGTCATCCCGGACATGAATCCGACGAAGCCAGCACAGGTCAATCCCACTCGCATCCTGGCTCATCTGCGAGACTGGAACGTGACGCAAGCGTTCGGCTCGCCGGCAATTTGGAATCGTGTCGGCCGGTACTGCGAGGCCACCGGCGAGAAGTTGCCGAGCACGCTGCATCGCGTTTTGTCTGCCGGTGCGCCGGTGCCGGTCCACGTCATCGAACGGATGCGCCGCGCGTTCTCGAATCCCGAAGCCGACATCCACACGCCCTACGGAGCGACCGAGTCGTTGCCCGTGGCTTCAATCTGCGGACGCGAAGTGCTCGAACAAACCGCGTCGAGATCGCGACAAGGGGCCGGCACCTGTGTCGGCCGGACGTTTCCCGGCATCGACGTGAAGATCGTCCAAATCACCGACGGCCCGATCGCCTCACTGAGTGACGCGCGCGAGCTTCCTCACGGAGAAATTGGCGAGATCATCGTGCGTGGACCTTCGACGACCCGCGAGTACTTTCAGCGACCGGAAGCAACAGCCGCAGCAAAGATTCCAGATGCCACTGACTCTCGCCCCTCGCCCCTCCTTCCACCATCGCATGGGAGACGTCGGCTATCTCGACGAGGAGGGCCGACTGTGGTTCTGTGGGCGGAAGGCGCACATCGTCGAGACCGAGTTCGGCCGGCTGTTCACGATTCCGTGCGAGGCGATTTTCAACAATCATCCGCGAGTGTTTCGGTCGGCGCTGGTGGGAGTTGGCTCGAAACCGAAGCAGCGACCGGTCATCATCGTCGAACCGGAAGCGGGGCAGTTTCCTGAGTCGGCCGCCGATCGAGAACATTTCCGTGAGGAGCTGTTGGACCTCAGCCGAGCCAATCCAATCACGGCCGCGATCGACACGATTTTGTTTCATCGGTCGTTGCCGGTGGATATCCGGCACAGCGTCAAAATCTTTCGCGAGAAGTTGGGACCGTGGGCTGCGAAAGAATTAGGGATTGCAAATTGAAAGTTGCAAAATGCAAATTGCAAATTGAGGAAGCATGATGCCAGAACGAACTTCGGAAGATCGACTGGAGATGACGGAGCAGCAATTGAAAGCTTGTCGGCCGGCGTGTCCTGTGTGTGGCGGGACGTTGGTCGAGATTCGGCACAAGCTGCAATGTGACCAGTGCCACACAATTTGCGAGACCTGCTGCGAAGGTGGCCGAGGTTGAGCGAGGCCACGATGGAACTGCGTGAATTTGCCGAACGCATCCTGCTGAGCGAAAGCCTCGACGAGAAGCTGGCTCGCGCAGCACGGTCGTGGACGGATAAACGACCGGGCGAGGCGTGGCTTCCGGAGGAACCCGCTCGGCCGAAGGAACTGCGATTCGCTGCGCGGCGAACCGCGCCGACGATGCCGAAGCCCGGAGCATTTCAGGACGCGAAGAAACGGGCGATCGCGCATCACATCATGGCAAACCACGAGTTGCAGGCGCTGGAGGTGATGGCTTGGGTGCTCGTTGCGTTTCCCGACGCTCCCACCGAGTTTCGTCGCGGCATGATCGATGTCATGTCGGACGAGCAACGGCACACGCGGCTGCACGTCGAACGAGCGGCGGCGCTCGGCCTGCGATTCGGCGAGTTGCCGGTGAACTGCTACATCTGGCGGAAGGCTCAACAGTTCGACAACGTTTTGGATTATCTCGCGACGCTGCCGTTGGTCTTTGAGGGAGCCAATCTCGATCACACGCTGGAGTTCGCGATGTACTTCGAGCAAGCTGGCGACGACCGCGGCGCGGCGATCCTGCGAGCGATCCACCACGACGAGATTCATCACGTCGCCTTCGGACTCGAATGGCTGCGCAAGCTCAAGCCGCCGGAGCAGTCCGACTGGGATGCGTTTCAATCACACTTGAAGTGGCCGCTTCGCCCGGAGAAGTCTCGCGGAGAGATCTTCCACCGCGAGGCTCGCCGCGAGGCGGGCATGACCGACGAATTCATCGATCAACTGGCAGGGGCATCATGATGAAGACTGCAGCGCATTGCACGGTTCCCCTCGCCCCCTTGGGGAGAGGGGTGAGGGGTGAGGGGCGATCTGCCACGGACGCCCTTCGCGCGATGGCCCCTCACCCCCTGTTGGCTGCCCCCAGGTTTTGGAGTCTCCGCGATGAAAAGTCCTTTTCCCGGCATGGACCCGTATTTGGAAACTCATTGGGGCGATGTGCATTCGCGGCTCGTCATCTACTCCAGCGATATGCTCAATCGTTTCTTACTGGGAGGTTTGTTGGCGCGCAGCGAAGAACGAACGGTCGATGCTGCTGAAGACGATTATCTACGCGGAATCGGCCCGGATGTCTCTATGGTCGAACTCCAGCCGGATGTCCTGCGTTGGGAGACCGGATCGTCCTCGGTCACAGTGGCCGACGCGGTGTGCGTGAAGCTCCCCGATCGCGAGTTTCGCCAGCACTTCCTGGAAATCCGCGACGTCCGTTCGGGGGGCCGAGTCATCACGGTGGTCGAGTTCGTCAGTCCCACCAACAAGCGGCCGGGAGATGGATTGAACAAGTACCGTCAGAAGCCGTTGGAATGTCGCGAGGGAGACGTGAATCTCGTCGAAATTGATCTGACGCGGGCCGGGGATCGATCGATCGCTCGTGATGCCGATTGATTTGCTGCGTCAGCTCGACCGCACGACATATCAAAGCTGGGTGACGAAAGCGACCGAAACGGATCGTTCTTGGGCCTACCGTTTGCCACTCACACAGCGGCTCGCAGCGATCCCGATTCCGTTGCGGCCGACCGACAAAGGGGTGCTGCTCGACTTGCAGCCGCTGATCAATCAAGTCTACGAGAACGGCCGCTATTCCGAAGAGATCGACTACACCGAGCCGCTCGACCCGCCACTGTCCGCGACCGACGCCACCAGGCTCGCGGAACTGCTCGCCGCAATGCCAACCAGCCCGGCTGCTCTCAAGCAGCCGGGCTGATGCTGGCCGAGAGCTTCGACTTGCACGAGCAGGTGCGAGCGAGAGCAGCGCAAGGACGCAGGTTTCGCCGCGCGAGCGATCGTCTTCACCCCGTTTCTGTATTTGATGGAATTCGCAATCGGTCACACATAGACTGGCGGCCCGCTCGCGGCGGTGTTCGGCTACCGGCCGAAACCATCGGGCGATTTTCATCGAAAGGAACTCTGTGCGATCAAACGCGGCTGCTTGTCAGCCTCGATGACAATTTGAAATTGACGCGCGTGCGTCAAGAACGACTCAGAGAGACGATCAACCTGAGCCGCAAAGCTCTCGCACAAAGTGACAACACTTGGACCGCGTTCCCGAAAGGAGCGTCGGCCGAATGCGGGAGAAATTCTGTGGATCTCGATTCCGTTGTGATAAAGTGGTGTTAACCAGCTTGGGCGTCACAACCAAAACCGGCTGGGCCAGGTCTCAGAAGGACATTGCCATGACCACGATTGTTCTTGATCGCCAAAACTCGACTCGTTTTGAGTCGATTCACGATCGAGCGGAGATTCGAGGCGACGACGGACGTGTGCTTGGCGTGTATGTGCCCGCCAAGGAAACGGTGAATGTCGTCCCAAAGACGATTGCCAGTCCGTACACCGACGAAGAGCTTGACCGATGGGCCGCCGAACCTGGCGGACGATCGTTGGCCGAAATCCTTGCGGATCTCAGGTCGCGCTCATGAAATTCACCGTCGTCTGGAAGCCACAGGCAGAGCGGACTTTGTTGGAACTCTGGCTGGAGTCCTCCCATCGAGACGCTCTCACAAGAGCGGCCGAAGAAATCGAGTCGCTGGTACGGCAGAGTCCGGAATCCGTCGGCGAAAGCCGTGAGCTTGGGCGACGATGGCTCTTCGTGGAACCCTTGGGCGTGGACTATTCGGTTTCGGTGAATGACCGAGTCGTGGAAATCATCAATGTTTGGAAGGCCGGCTAAATCTCATCCCAACGCGCGTCGGCGCGAGTCATCCGACAACGTTCGACCTCGAAAAAGGACCAACTGCATGAAACGAGGCTGCTTGTCAGCCTCGATGACAATTTGAAATGACGCGCGTGCGTCAAGAACTGCTTCACGAGAAACGACCAACTTGAGCCGCAATGCTCTTGCAGTAAGTGGCAGTACTTGGATCGCGCTCCCGAAAGGGAGCGTCGGCCGGGTGCTGTTCTTACTGCCCCTTGGTCGGGGTCTCGTGAGCGGCTCTGGTTTGACGCTCCTCTCGTTTTGAGAGGAGCGTCAAACCAGGGCCAACCGACGAGGTGTGCCATGCTGGGGCAAACGCTGGATCAGCGCTACAAAGTGGTTTCTAAAATCGGCACGGGCGGATTGGCCGACGTCTTTTTGGGACGTGATCTGAAGTTAGGCAGGCCCGTTGCGATCAAAGTGTTGCGGTCGGAGAAAGTCACGTCCGTGACGCTGGCGCGACTTCGTTCTGAAGTCGAGTTGCAGGCGCAACTCGACCATCCGGCGATTGTGCGAGTGTACGACGTTGGAACCGACGCGACCCCATACCTCGTCATGGAGTTTGTGGACGGCGCGAACTTTGAGACGGTGCTGCGCCGAATGTCTTTGGCATCACTGCCCCGACGACTGCACGCGGTCATTCAGGTTTTGCACGGATTGGAGGCTTTGCACACACGGAAATTTCTTCATCGCGACTTGAAGCCGTCCAATATCCTGATCTCGCGTGATGGAATCGCCAAACTCGCGGATTTCGGGCTGTGTCGCTGGCTCGAACAAGACGTTGGTTTGACTCGTGAAGGGTCAACCGTCGGCACTGTGCTTTACGTCTCTCCCGAACAATTAACGGGCAAGCCCGTCGATCACCGCGCCGACCTCTATGCTCTGGGCGTGATCCTCTACCAGTGTTGCACCGATCGTGTTCCGTTTCTTGGGCCTGCCGGTGTAGTCATCGGCAACCACGTTTCTGCGAATCCAGAGCCACCGCGAACCGTAAATCCGCAAGTTCCAACGGAGCTTGAATCTTTGGTTCTACGATTGCTGGAGAAAACTCCGGATTGTCGCCCTGCGAGTGCCGCCGCCGTTCGATCCGAGTTGGAACGGATACTTGGGAAGCACTGGCCCGATCTCACTGAGGCGTCGATGCGTACTGCTCTTGGTGCGAAATCACGAACGCGCGATAACCAATCAGCATCGCTCAGCGACGAGAATTACCGCACGCGGGACGGGGGCAACGACACGCTTGAGATTGCTATCGGTCGCAATCAGTCGTCAGCCAGCCCCCTGTCGCCAGCCGACGAGCTCCCTGAGTTGAGATTAGTAGGCGAGTCGGCGGCCAAAGCGAACAAACCTGTCGTTAGTCCGAACTGTCAGGCTCCAAGTGCCACGCCTGCGGTTGTGAATTCCAGTGTCGCTAAAACACCAGCGTGTCAGAAGGACGTCCCATTGCAAGCGGCTACAGAAAAACTCACCAAGCCAGTTGTCGCCATAGCACCAAAATCATCCACTAAACGGGCGAAGAAGTCCGAGTCCAGATCCGCGAAGGCGAACGCCGAACAAGATGCTTGGGAGACTGACGCATTCGAGGAACTCGCCGAGTCTGAAGCCTACGCGCCGACTCGCCGCCGCCAAACGAAACCGAGGCCTATTCTTCCCAAGTGGCTGACTCCTTCGCTGATGTTGAAGACGGCGTCAAGTATTGCAGCACTGGCAATTCTTTGGGGAGTGGCCGGACCTCTCGTAGCGCTGATCAATAGGCTCGGCCAAGAGCCTCCACCGCCACCGCCCATCACCGTGACTCCGACGGTCGCGCCCGAGCCGCCCAAAGGTCCAGCCTTCGTCACGGTTCAAACCAGCGTCAAAGGGGCGCGCGTGCTGATTGATGGCAAGGTCCAAGGGACTACGCCGCTAGACAAACCAGTCGAACTTCCGGCCGGCGAGTACCAGTTCGAACTCACCTTCGGCAAGGAGAAGCGCGTCGGCAAGGTGCAACTCAACTCCGCGCAGCAGTTGATCTGGCCAGCACCGAATCAGGATTTCTCGACTGGCCAAATCACAGCGACCGGTCAACGTGCCGTCTGTCTGCTGCGAACGCCCGACGGACATGGATCGGGATTTCTGGTCCAGGATCAACACACGATCGTTACCGCCGCGCATGTCATCGAAGATGCGCGGTCGCTCGACGATCTGGAGTTCATCTTCAGCCCGTCGGCAGACAAAGCCTCTCCGAACGAGGACGAGTTGAAGTTGAAAGGAGTACGGCTCATTCACTTCGATCGCACAGTCGATGTCGCCGTGTTGCGGTTGAACGACGCGGTCCCCGAAGACCGTCAGCCGCTCTTGCTCAAACAAGAACGAGTGGAACTGCAAGTGCCAGTCATCGCGGTTGGCAATCCCGGTTTCGGCAAAGGCCAGTATTTTCCGCTCGACACGGAGTCTGGTGTGGTGACAAACAACAACCCTTTGTTGACCACATGCAATGTCAAAGGAGGCTATAGCGGCGGCCCGGTGTTCAACTCGCAAACCAGTGAAGTGGTGGGGATCACCTCTGCCAAAATGGTCTGCACCGACATCGGTGGCCGTAACGCCGCGTTTGTCCGCTCGCGTCTGTCGCACGTCTTCCTGGTGCGCAAAGCGCTCGAAGCTTGGAACGCACTCAATCCCGATGAACAAACCGCTCGCGCCGAGCAAGTCCAACGCGAATGGACCCAACGAGTCAGCGACCGCCGCGTCTTCCAAGCCGGAGCCTATCTGGCTGTCACGTCGGACCTGTACCACAAGATCGCGACCGCGTGCGTAGATTTTGTGAAGAATGAATTCAACAGGAATGGAATCGAAGCGGCGAAACTGGTCGATCGCGCTTTGGACGATGTGCGGAAGGATCTCAAAAAGGAATTCAATCCAGAGCTCGAAATGGTGACCGACCGATTTTTCAAGACCGCAATGAATGACGAGATGATCGATATGGCTATCCGAACTCAACTCGAAGAGGCTCATCGAATGTTTGAACAGCTTCAAACCGACGCCACAGCGATGGAAGGCTATCTCGGCATCCCGGCATATAAGGGGCCCTTCGTCAAGAAGAAGAAACTTCAATTTCCGAAGGACTTTGGTAAAGAACGTCCGCCAAAGGAAATGACGTTCGAGCACGGTGTAGATAATGCGAAGGAAAACCTCGACAAGATTCTCAAGCCGCTGTTGAAGGAGTTGGCCGATCCGAAGCGTCTG
>SYJG01000158.1 GCA_005798445.1 Planctomyces sp. | reverse complement strand
TCGCTCGTATTGCGGGCAGTCCATCGTGATCGCATCGAGGTGTTCGATCAGCCAGACGCCAATGCGGCGTGAAGTCCACTTCTTGATGGAACCCAGCAGGTCTTCCAATTCCCAACCGTCAATGGGCTGGATCAGAGCATGCACATGGTTAGGCATGACAACGTAATCGCCAAGCCAACCACGTGCCGCGTGAAAGTGTGACAGTGACTCGATCAACTCTTGCCGGGGCGATGCGTGACGCAGCACACAGCTTCCGTGAGCACGGTCGAGTTCCTCATGCAGAAACCGAGCCTGTTGCCGCTCGAACGCCAGCCGGACGCCGGGAAGAATTCGTTGATACGCTGCGGCGAAACGATCGGGATCATAATTGAGCCATTCTGGATCGAGTCCGTGTGCGCGATACCAGCGCTGCCGCACATCCAACCATTCCGCGAGCACTGCTTTCGGAATCGAGTCCGCCTGACGAAACGTCACGAAGTACGTCGCTCCCGGCTGTCGCCAGTGCGGCAAATGCCGGTAATAAACCCGCAGCGGACCATCGGGATTGAACGCCCGAAACGTAGGTTGGGACTCCGTCCCGACCGTCTTCCTTTCCGCAACAGACTCCTGCGGAACTGTGTCTCTCAATGGCTCCGACATACCGACTCACGACAAAGGGCCGATCAAACTTGAAGACAGCCACCGTGCGATTGTGGGGGATTCAAGATGGCTTGTCGAATTCGTGCAGCAGGCCGTTGAAGAGACTGCGTTGGCGAGTGGAAATAGGGCGGGTCGGGACGGAGTCCCAACCTACGGACGACGCACTCGCGCGACGAAGCACGGTTGGCCATCGAGGTTGGACGGAAATCGGCGGCCGCCGTCGCTCGTCAGGACTGATCCGTTTCACTGCGATTGGCTACAACGTAGTCAGCCATCATGTGAAGTTCGAAGTCTGGGCCGACGCGAAACGCCTCTACGAAAGCCCGCAAGCCGGCATCGTCCCCATCGACGTCAAGCTACCTTCCGGCACGAAGACCATCGAATTGAAAATCAATGACCTCGGTAATCGCGCCGCCGATCAAAGCATGTGGTGCTACCCGCGGCTGCATCGGAAGTGAGAACTCGTCACCGAAACGTCCAACGTGCTCGCGGTCTCCCCAAGAACCTGTTGTGGCCGGCCAACGAGTTGTGGCCGGTCTCCCGACCGAGCCACTCGCCTCGACCGCAGGTCTCCCCGAACGGTCAAGAAGCGTTGGAGACGAACCTCCTCACACCGCACGAACGAAGAGACCTCCGGTCCACGAACCGTGGCTCCGTCAGGAGACCGGCCACAACGAGTGGCGGAGCGTGTTGAGGTTGGCGGGTCTTCGTTGCAGATTCTGGACATCGCGTCGGACGAGCAGTCAGTCATCCACGCGGGCGGTCTGATTTCGACGCTTTTCCTTGACCGTCGAGCGGATGTTGAGGAACTCGACCAACAGCGAAAAGGTCATCGCGAAGTAGATGTAGCCTTTGTTGAAGTGCGTGCCGATTCCCTCGGCGACCAACATGACGCCGATCAGCAGCAGGAAACTCAGGGCCAGCATTTTCAGCGTCGGATGCTGCTCGATGAACGAGCTGATTCGATTCGCGAAGACCAGCATGACGACGACGGCCACCATCACCGCCGTGATCATGACCAGCAGATGATTCGCCATGCCGATCGCCGTGATGACCGAATCCAGTGAAAAGACGATGTCCATTACGGCGATCTCGGCGATGACTCGCCGCATCGTTGGCTTCGGGCCAGCGGATGCGCCGTGATCGCGGCCCTCCATTTTGGAATGGATTTCACGCACGCTCTTGCCGATCAGGAACAGGCCACCGATCAGCAGGATGATGTCGCGAACGGAGACGCCGTTGATCTCCGCGAAAGGATTCGCGTCTTCCGGAAACAAATCGCGAGGAATGCCCAGCGAGGTCCATTCCCACAGCGATGCGGTCATGTCCTTCAGCCAGTTGAGCGTCAGCAGCAGAAGGATTCGCGAGATCATCGCGATTCCCAGCCCCAGCCGTCGAGCCAACGGCTGCTGTTCGTGCGGCAGTCGATCGGTCAGGATCGCGATGAAGACGATGTTGTCGATCCCCAAGACGATTTCCATCACCGTCAGCGTGACGAGCGCGATCAGGGCTTCGACGAGTTCCATGTCTTGAGTTCCTGAGTCAACCAAGCACCGGTCGTACAGGTTGTAGGAGTTGCGCGCGGAGCTTTCGAGCAGTTTCGTTCCCGCCTTAGCCACATTCGCCTGAACGTGGGGCGAACGTGGCTACGAAACTTGCTCCCGCCACAAGCGGGTTCTTGACCTATGCTTTTTGCAGAACTGATTCTCTCGACCGCCTACACGCAACCGATCATGAGCAACTTCTGGCATCTCTGCAGTGAATACGGACGCTTCTATCAAGAGGGGACGATCACATTTTGGCGCTCGCTGCGTCCGTCGAGCTACTCGGCCGTTCTCGCCGGCGTGTGGCTGATCGGCTTCCTGCTCCTCAAGAGCGGTGGGAGAAAGTAGGTCAGCCTTTCCAGGCTGACCCGGTGGGCGAACGACGTCTTTTGCCAATTCGGGTCAGGCTAGAAAGCCTGACCTACGATTAGGCGATCTTCTTCACGGCATCGCGAACCGCCTTGAGGCAGAGTTCGATGTCGGCGATCGGATCCTTTGGACTCTCTTCGTACTCCAGTGACAGCGAGTACTTGTAGTCGAGCTTCTTGAGCGCCTTGAGAGTTTCCACCAACCGCAGGTTTCCTTCGCCCAGGATCGTCGGCCGCTTGTCTTGGCCGGCCGGGCCTTTGAAATCCTTGAGATGCACGCCGAAGACGCGCTTGCCGAGCTTCTCGATGACCTCGACCGGGTCTTCATCGCTGCGGACGTAGTGACCCGTATCGACGCAGGCTCCGATTTTCGGATGGCGGTCCTTCACCCAAGTTTGGACGTCGGTGACTTTGTCGTAGCTCGCCTTCGGGCCGTGATTGTGAATCGCGATGGCGATGTCGTACTCGGCGACCAACTTGTCGAGCAGGTCGAACGTTGCTTTGTTCTTTTGCGGATCGGCACTGATCGACATCACACCCATCGCCTTGGCGAAGTCGAACGCCTTGCGGGCGGCTCCTTCGTTTTCATTGAAGCCCTCGACGCCGAAGGCCAACAGCGTGAGCCCATTTTCCTTGAGCATCGTTTTCGCCGCCTCGATCTTTTCTGGAGCGGTGTCCATCGGGATGTGATTGCGGAAGGACTCCCAGTACTTCAGCCCCAGTTTTTGCGTGTGCTGCATCGCGGTCTTCCCGTCGAAGCCGCGTAGCGAGTAGCTCTGGATGCACATCTTGAACCCGCCGTACGGGTCGGGATCGGCAGCGAGGCCGACGACCGGCGACAGCGCCGCGACTCCTGCTGCGGCGGCCGTCCATTGCAGAAATTCGCGTCGAGAACCAAACGAGCGGGAGGCAGAATTCATGGCGAAAGCTCCTGAGGATTGAATTGAGAACGATTCAGCGGGCGGGAGGATATCAACTTGGTTGGCTTGAGAAAAACTGGCGACGAACCGTCGCTTCGATCCAAGATCGAGCGGGTGCTCGGAACCGCACGGCGATTGAATTCTTCCGAAAACCGCTGCCACTGACAAAATCGGAGAGGACGGAGCGCAGGCGTTGCCGATGAATGCAGTACTCGGTTGGAGACAGCCACTCGACCTGAATGAAGCAGATCGCACCTGCCTCAAGGTCAATCACACCATGTGAAAATGTCGGTCGGCCAACGAGTTCCCAGCCTCAAAAATGGGACATGCCAGTTCTCGTCAGTAATTCAGACGGAGGTGCCTAAACAAACCGCGTGGGTCGAAACCACCAAAGGGACGTGCTGAAGTACGCCCGGTTTCCGCCCGTTTCGCAAAGCGACTCCACCGTCACAATTCCGCACGAGAATCGGCACATTGGCCGCGGCTGTCGCAAGACTGACCGCGGTTTTTGCATTGAAGAGGGCTAGCGCTCGGCGCGGGTCTCCCGACCCCGCCGCTTGGGTGGACCGCAGGTCTCCAAGAATGTGGGAGACCTACGGTCGGGCGAGGTGGCTCGGTCAGGAGACCGGCCACAGCGCAGTCTCAACCTACTTTCCGCTCAGCCGTTTCTCAACCGCTTTGATCATCGCACCGCACTCGGCGCGAGCGGCGTTGAAATCCTTCGGGGTGAGGTTTGAGCCTTTGAGGTAGTTCAGCACGATCGCCTCGGCGACGGCGACTTCTTGGCAGACGCCGCCGACCTCGGAGGCGATCTCGACCGGAATCGAGCAGACGCCGTTGCGGTCGCCGTGCAGCAATGCTCCCGGATAGACCATCATTCCACCGACCGTTACCGGGACGTTCAGCGAAATCATGTGGCAATAGCCGTGAGCACAGATTGTCCCGTTTGTGAAGGCCGGGAAGTTCAACGCCTCGACTTGATCGAGATCGCGGCCGGTTCCGGACGTGATCAGACCGGCGGCTCCGAAAGCCTTGTACGTCGAGCACATCACCTCGCCGAACGTGGCTGAGGCGCACGGCACGTCGAGGTCTTGAAACACGATCACCGGCGGGCCGGGGAAATCCGCGAATGACTCAAGCTGCTGGCCGATCCCGGAATACGCATCGCCACCCTTCGGCGGAGCCATGCTGCGGAACGTCGTCGTCAGGGCGAAGCCAACCATCGGTGGCAACTTGGGGAAGCAGGACACAATGCTGCCGTTCATGTAGCCCAAATTGCGCGGATAACGGTTCCACAACTCGACCGCGTTGGCGATCGTTGGAGTGTCGTACTTGGCCAATTCCTTCAAAACTTCCGCCGAAACGCCGGGATACTTCGACATGTGGAGCCTTTCGTGGTGATGTCGTGGAGCAGGTTTTCAACCTGCCAGAGACCGTGCTTTTCTTGGTGACGGGCACGTTGAAAACGTGCCCCACGGCGGCCGACTATAGCCCAATCGAGTCCCGCCTTCAAAAGCGGAGCACGCTCCGCCAGAATGCTTCGCTTCACGATCCAACACGAGGTTCCGCATGTCTGCTCGCCGCACCGTTCGCTACTCAACTTTGTCCGACGTTGTTCAAGACGCTGAGCATCTGCTCGGTAACCATCACACGGTCGGAAAATGGTCGTTCGGACAAAACTGCCAGCATTTGGCCAAGGCGATGATCGCCTCGATCGACGGGTTTGGATTTCAAGCACCGTTTTGGGTCAGATGGCTGGTCGCTCCCGTGATCAAGAACTCCATGCTGATCAAGCCAATGAAGGCCGGCTTCAAACTCCCCAAGAACGGTGCGGCGCTTCTGCCGGACGAATCGGTGACGGCGGAGGAGGGCTTACGACAACTGAAGGCGGCCGTCGAACGACTCTCGCACGAGACGCCGACGGCACCACATCCCGTGTTCGGAAAAATGGCAAGCGAAGAGGTCATGCAGCTGCAGCTCCGCCACTGTGAACTGCACATGAGCTTCGTCGTCCCTGGGGAAAATGGACAGCCGCCCGCGTGAAGAGTTTGGATTGCCCAATGAAACTTTCCGAACTGATTGCCGATTTCGAGGGCCTCGATGACGAGGAGAAACTCGAAACGCTGATCGAACTCGCCGACGAACTGCCGCCAACGACGAACGGCCGCACTGCTGGCTCTCAGTCTGAGAGTTGCCGAGTTCAAGAGTGCCAAACGCCGGTTTACCTCTGGGTCGATGTAGTCGGAGGGCGAGTGCGGCTGGAGGCGGACGTTCCTAAAAAATCGCCGACCGTTCGTGGACTGGTCACACTGATGGTGCAAGGACTAGCGGACGCCTCGCCGGAAGAGGTCGCTGGCATTCCTGACGACGTGGTCGGTTATCTTGGCCTGCAAAAAGTGCTCGGAATGCAGCGGCAGCAAGGGTTTCGGGGCGTGATCGCTCGCATCAAACGGGACGTCCGAAAGCTGGCGGACGCGGCAAATTAGTCTGGCAAAAGCGGTTGTACGCAGGACTTGTGCGTTTCTCGTGGTGAAACCGAGAACCGGTCTTCTCAATCGAAAATCGCCCGATATTCTGTGCCTCTCGCGAGGGGCAGCACCCGTGCGAGCCCCACCTGACCACTGCAACGGTCCTGATTCCTGCCATCGCTGCCGGTTGCGAAATCCGCACCGGTCCTATCTTCCGAAGAAACCTGAAACCTCATGCAACCACATTTTTTGTTTGACCCGATTCCCAGGGCTGAGTCTGATAGTCCCGCCAAGTGGCTGGAGAACAGTCCGCTCTGCCAACTCGCTTGATATGAATGGAGACCCGACGGATGCCCGCCGCGATTGCTGAACCTGAAGTGAAAGAAGTCGTCGACATCAAGGTCGTGAAACTGCTTCCCGGCAACTTGCCGGCCTACACCTACATTCCCGGATCGTCCACGCCGCACCCGATCCGCCATCCGAGTGGACACAGCTACGGTCGCAAGAACCGTTCGGTGAAGCCTCTCTCGGCCGAGAATTGGCAAGAGAACCGCAGCTTTCTGCTGGCGATCGACCTGTTCAATCACGGCTACTACTGGGAGTCTCACGAAGAGTGGGATCGCCTGCTGCGAGCCTCCGGCAACGAGTCGATCGTCGGCCGCTTCCTCAAAGGGCTGGTCAAGATGGCCGCCGCCGGAGTGAAGGTCCGCGAGCACAGCATTCACGGCGTGCGACGTCATGCCGCGTCGGCGGGCGAAGTCTTTGCCGACGTCGCCGCCGAGACCGATGACGAACGCTTCTGCGGACTCGAACTGACGCACCTTCAGTTCGCCGCCGATCGCGCCGCACAGCTCGGCTACAAAGAGCGACACGCTGCCGGCAAGCCGGTTCGCGTCTTCCCGTTCTCACTCGAACCGTTCCCGCTGCCGTTCGCGTAATTCGTTGATCGTCAATCTCAAGAGCCGTACGCCGATCGCGTGCGGCTCTTTTCATTTCAGAGGCAGCAGCTTGATGTTCTTGAACCAGCAGTCGCTCCCGTGGTCTTGCAGACCAATGTGCCCCTTGCGCGGGTGAGTCTTGTAGGCCACGTCGAACTTGTGAGCCGAGCCGTCCGGGCGTTTGTTCTTTTCCGGCCACTCGTCGAAGTTCATGCGTGACACGGTCTCGCCGTTGATTTCGACGACCAGTAAGTGGTGATCGCTGGTGACAACGATGTGGTTCCACTCCCCCACCGGTTTCATGGCATTCTTCGTCGGCTTGACGAGATCGTAGATCGCACCGGTGTCGTGAAAGCCGGCCGACTTTGTGTCGTCGATCGCGATCTCGAGGCCGTTGAACCCGACGTCCTTGCCGGGCCGAGGCATCAGCGGAAACGTCCGCACGAAAATCCCGCTGTTGCACTTCGGGCTGATCTTGAAGTCGAGCGAAAGCTTGTAGTTCTCCCAAGCCTTCTCCGACGTGAGCATGTAGTCGCACGGATGCGGATTCAGGCTTCCGCCTTGGACGTGCTTGTCCGGCAGCGGCTTTTCTTTGGGCGACATCCAGCCTTTGGTCGTCTGACCGTCGAAGAGGAGCAGCCACCCCTCCTCCTTTTCCTGATCGGTCAGCGAGTTGTCGGCGGCGAATGTCGCCGCTGCCGTTCCGAACGACAGGACGACAACAGCGAGCAGCGTTGTGAATTTCATAGCGTCCAACCTTTACGGTATTCGATGTGAGTGAACTCGTTGACGTTCGGCGCATTCTTGACCTTCAAGTTTTCGGCATCCCACTCCAGCCGCGTGCCGGGGCTGCGCATCGCGAGCATGCCAAGCAACACCGTCTCAGTCATCGGGCCGGAGTACTCGAAGTTGTCGATCGGCGGTTTGCCCCCTTTGCAGGCGAGATACCACTCGTCGTAGTGGCCGGGTGAGCGAGCCATCGTCTTCGGCACCGCCTGGCCTTGAGCCTGCAACTCACTTGGCAGAAGCTGAGGCATCCCGCCGTGCGAGCCGTGATACATCTTCCCCTTGCTGCCGACGTAGAGCACGCCGTTGCCCGGCAGACGTTGGCTGCCTGACATCTCTGCCGGAGTCGGCGGCATCAGGCCGCCATCGTACCAAGTCATCGTCACCGGAGGCAGTTTCTTGCCAGCATGCTCTCGCGCCGGGAATTGGTACGTCACGACCGCTGCGATCGGGAATGTCTCGAAGTTGAGCTTGTTGTCACCCAGGAGCGTGCCGTCGTGAGTCGTTGTCGCTTCGACAGACGTCGGCGCTCCGAGATTCAAGGCCCATACTGGATGGTCGATGATGTGGCAGCCCATGTCGCCGAGTGCTCCGGTCCCGAAGTCCCACCAACCGCGCCACGCGATGGGCGCGTAGGCCGAGTGATACGGCCGCTCTTTAACCGGCCCCAGCCACAAATCCCAATCGAGCGTGGCAGGGCAGGGGGGCGTGTCGGTCGGCCGTCCGATCCCTTGTTTCCAGAGTCGTCCCGCGCGATCGGACCAGACGTGAACCTCGCGGACATCGCCGATCACTCCCGCTTGAATCCACTCATTTGTCAGCCGCGAACCTTCGCTGGCGTGACCTTGATTCCCCATCGACGTCACGACCTTCGCCGCGCGAGCCGCCTTGGTCAACTCGCGGCACTCGTGCAGCGTGTGGGTCAACGGCTTCTGAACGTAGACGTGCTTGCCCGCCTTGATCGCCGCCATCGCGGCGACAGCGTGAATGTGGTCCGGCGTCCCGACCGTGACCGCGTCGATGTTCTTCGCCTCCTTGTCGATCATCACTCGAAAATCTTTGTAGCGGGTCGCTTTCGGATGAGCGTTGAACGTCCCCGCCGCACGAGCGTCATCGACATCGCACAGCGCGACGAAGTTCGCCCCCAGCTTCGTGATCGTCGCGATGTCGCCTCCTCCCATGCCGCCGCAGCCGATGCCCGCGACGTTCAGTCGCTCGCTGGGCGGAGTCTGTCCCTGACCTCCCAAAACATGCCGAGGCACGATCGAAAAACTGAACGCGGACGCGGCACTCGCGGCCAGAAATGCTCGACGTGACGGTTTGGATTTGGTCATGGCAGCTCCTGAGTGGAACGGAGGTTGAATCGAAACAACGGCCAGAAAACTCACGCGGTGGAGTTTATGAACTACGACCAGCAGGGCCAGCATCGCGATGAGGAATTGTTGACGACTCGACCATCACGGTTTGTCTCGAATCGCGGATGCCACGGCGGTCGCAATTCGTCCGGCCAGTTGATTGACCGAACCTTTGCCGTTCGGATGCACGCGGTTGCTCAGGAAGATGAAGAACAGATCGAGCTCAGGATCGATCCACAACACCGTCCCCGTGAACCCGCCGTGACCGAAGGCAGAGTCAGTCAGCCGCTCACCACGATTGATCGAGTAGCCCGTCTGCTTGTCCCAGCCGAGCCCGCGCACGCCGGTCGAAACGTGATCGCCGCGAGTCATTCGCTCAACGGTCTCCGGCAACAGCACGCGGACGCCGCCGTGTTCGCCTCGGTTGAGCATCATCTGGACGTAGACCGCGACATCCTCGGCGGTTGAGAACAACCCCGCGTGTCCCGCGACGCCGCCGAGCTTGAATGCTCGCGGATCGTGAACCTCCCCCTGCATCCACTTGCCGTCGCGCTGTTCGGTCGGAGCGGCTTTCACTCGCAGAGCCTCGCTTGGCAAGTAACCGGTCGATTTCATTCCGAGAGGTACAAAGATGTGCTCGCGCGAAAACTCATTCACGTTCTTCTCGCCGACTTTCGCGACGATCTCGCCGAGCAAAATGAAATTCACGTCCGAGTACACGAACTTTGCCCCAATCGGATTGAGCAGCTTCAGCTCACAGATCCGTTTGATCGCCTCTTCGTGCCCCTGCTCGTAGTCCTTGATCGAGTTGTCGGCGAGCAGCCCGCTGTGATGAATCAGCAAATCGTGAATCGTGATCGGCTCTTTGCCGTTCACCGCGAAGTCGGGAAGGATCGACGCCACTTTGTCGGTCAGTCGCAGTCTGCCTCGTTCAATCAGCAGCATGATGCTGGTCGCCGTCGCCATCGGCTTTGTGATCGAGGCCATGTCGAACAGTGTGTCGGTCGTCATCGGCAGTTCGATCGGCTGAAGCTGCTTCTGGCCGAAGGCTTTTAGGAACGCGATCTTGCCATGCCGCCCGACACACACGACGCAGCCCGGCATCTTTTTTTCAGCAAGCCCCTCGGCGACAAGCTCGTCAATCCGCTGCAATTTCTGAGCGCCCAGTCCAACGGCATCCGGCTCGGCCAGCGGCAGCCCGGCCAGCGACTCGCCAGCCATCGCGACGACCAGCAGCAAGCCGATCACCCATCGACCGAGCGCAATTGAGGCACGCTTCAAACCGCCGAACTCGAACGAAACCATCGCGCGGACTCCACTCGATCACTTGGCAGCGGGAGAGGTCACGGTCAGCCACAACTCTCGAGTCGATGTGTTAAACGCTGTCAGTGTTGCCGATGCAGTCTTCTCGATGGGCGGTTCACTTTTCACGAGGCCACGAATTTGGATCGGACCTGAAAAAGTGACCCCCGCTTCGGTCTTCAGCACGAGCTTAACCGTCTTGGCTGAGTCGCCGTCTTTCGCCGAGACGATCGGCTCGTCCGTCACCTTCTCCGGCAGGCCTGTGACAACCACTACGATCTCGGAAGCGAAGCCGCGTTGGCGATCGACCGTCACCGGAATTTCCAGCGGCTTGTCGGGAGTCACCACGAACGAGTCCGCCGCGACTTTCAACTCGAAGTCAGGCTGAGAGGGGAGGGCGGTCAGCCGGTAAAAGAATCTCGGCCCTCCCAAGCCAAACCGATCGGTGATCGAAACGCGGTACTCGCCATCGGCCGGTGCTGTGAAGTTCGTGTCGGGATCGAAGTCCCCCTTCGAGCCGTCATCGACTTCTAGCAACTGCGAACCGTCGGCTTTCAAAATTCGCAACACCGGATCGAGCGGCGAGCCTGCCGAGCGAGCGTCCGTTCGAAACACGATCGCCTGGTTCGTCGCGAGCTTCATCCGAAAAACATCCAGCTCACCCAGCTTGCCGATCACGCCGGTCATCGACGAGGGCACCGCGATCTCTTGCAGCTCCGCCGGTCGTTCGGTCAACTCGACGACGGAGGGATATGGCTCGACTGGCACCGTCAGCGTATTGCCGAGCAACGGATGCCGCACAACGAACGGATTGCTCGCGGCGGCATCGACCGACACTTCGGTCAACTCCGGCGGCAGATTCCAGCCGTGCAATCGGAGTCGCTGAGCCTGTGGTGCGGGCGGCTCACCTGCCACCAGTCTTCCGACCGACATCGGTTCCGTATGATCCACAAACGCTCCGGTCGTGAGCGTCAGCCGGTAGATGTAGTTCGCTGCACCGGCAAACGCGATGCTCGAATTGGCGACGTCAGAAAAGGCAAAGACTCGCACGCCGTACTCACCGTCACTCGGTGCCGTGAAGACAATCTGCGGATCGAAGCCGTGATCGTCGTCGTTGTGCTCCAGCACAAACCCGCGCGGCCCGAGCACTTGCAACACACTGTCCATCGGCGAGCCAAGCGTCCCTTTCGCCGTCAGTGACGCGACAAGCGTTTGTCCTGCTTTCAGCGAGACCGCGAACGTGTCGACGTCGCCCCCTTTGTCAAGCACGCCGTTGACGACGACCTGACTCGTCTCGAGTTTCTGAGCTTCTTTCGCCGCGTTGTTCGGCTCCTTCTCGGCGACCTCCGGCAGTGTGCCGATCACAAACGGCCGCAGCGACGAGGCTCCCTCGGCATTGAAGAACCGAATCCAACACACGCCCGGCTGAGCATTCTCCGCCACCGTCGCTTTGAACTTGTTGCCAGCCTCGGCGAACTCAATCTTCAGCCCCTCACGGCTGAGCCACGCTTGCGGCTTGTCACCGACAGCCCCCTGCGCCGCGACCTCGACTGATTGCCCAACTTGGCAGCCCGAGGGAACCAACGCGGTGACACTCGGAGGAGCCGCATCAGTAACAGAACTCAAAAGCACGAGGGCAAAGGCTCGAAGAAAAATCTTTTGAACAGAAGTCAACAAAGAGAACGAAGGCTCGACCACAATCTGTTTCACTCTCTTCGTTCCCTTTGTTTCCTTCTGTTCAAATTCATTCTGCACAGGCTGTTGCCGCTCACCCCATCAACTCCGGAATCGGAGCCGGATCGCTGACCAAGTGCGACGGTCGGCCTTGGGGCGTGTAGACGATCTTGTCCGGGTTGATGCCTAGTTTCGTGTAGATTGTCGAAACAAAATTCTCTGGCGAGCAAACTCGTTCCACTGCCGAGTAACCGTGCTTGTCGGTCGCACCGACAACGACTCCACCGGGTGTGCCACCGCCAGCCATCAGGACCGACATCGCGCTCGACCAGTGATCGCGGCCGGACTTGGTAGAGCCGGGAAGGATCGAGAGCTTCGGCGTGCGTCCGAACTCGCCGAGCGCCGTCACGATCGTTGAGTCCAACAGGCCACGCTCGCTGAGGTCTTCGATCAGCGTCGCGACCGAGTTGTCCCATTCCGGCAGCCGCTTCGAGCAGGCACCGAAGAGGTCAGCATGATGATCCCAGCCGCCGTCGTTCACGGTGACGAATGGGACTCCCGCTTCGATCAGTCGCCGAGCCAACAGCAGTCGTTGCCCGAACGAATTACGACCGTAACGAGCGCGCACCGCTTCCGGTTCCTTGTGGATGTCGAACGCGGCCTGAGCCAGCGGCGAGGTCACCAGATCGACCCCTTGCTTGTAGTACTCGTCGAGCGCCAGCGCTGGATCGCCTGCCGCCTTCTCGTTCATGCGCGGCAGCGTGTCGACCAGCTTTCGCAGATCGCCGCGCCGATGAAACTTGTCCTCGGTCAGCCCCTTCGGCAGCGCGACATCGCGAACTCGGAAGCCGGCTCCATTCGGGTCATCGCCGACGACAAACGGAGCGTATTTGGCTCCGAGGAAATTTGGGCCACCGGAGCGGGTCATTGACGGAATCGAAAAGTACGCCGGCAGTCCGTTCGGCTTGCCCAGCTCGTGCGAGACGACGGCTCCCATACTCGGATGGAAACTGACGAACGCGCCGCAGCCGACCGGAATACGAGTCGGTGCTCCGGTCATCATGTAGTGATTGCCGGCTCCGTGATTGTTCTGGTCGTGCCGGATCGAGCGGATCATCGTGAACTTGTCGAGCAGGCCCGCCAGCCGAGTCATGTGCTCGGAGAAATGCACGCCGGGCAGCTTCGTCGCGATCGGCTCGAACTCGCCCCGAATCTCCGCCGGAGCGGCCGGCTTCGGATCGAAGGTCTCGAAGTGTGTCGGCCCGCCGTCCATCCAAATCAGGATGCAACCCTTGGCCTTCGGTGTGATCGGAGCCGCATCGTCCGCAGCACTCGCTCGTGCGGCCAAGGCGGAAACGAATCCGGTCCCCAGCCAGCCACCCAGGCCGAGCTTCAAGCAATCACGTCGCGCAAAACCTTCGCAGTTCAATCGGCGAGCCATCGAATCTTCCTTTTCAGGCGGGACGAAGTTGGCAGGGGAGGCAGAATAACCGAGAAATCGACGACACAACAGGCAAACTTGATCGGTTTTTTGCGGCACGCAAGGTTGTTTAACCCCTACGTCAGCGGCGTGGGCACGCACGCCGATGGCGTCGCGGTTATAACGTCTCAATCGCGGACGTGCGAGGAATATACGTCAAACCCACCATCGCGGTTCGACACGAAGCCGATGCGACCATCCGGCGTCCACGCCGGGAAGTTGTCGATCGCCTCGTTGTGAGTGACGTTGATCGCTAGGCCATCAAGCGGCTGAGCGTAGATTTCCAAATTGCCGTCCCGGTTCGATGCGAACGCAATCCGTCGGCCATCAGGCGACCAAGCGGGGTAATCATCCAGCCCCTTGCTCTGAGTCAGCCGTCGCAGATTCGAGCCGTCGGGATTGATGAGCGCGATCTCCAAATCACCCCAGCGGCCGGTCGCGAAGGCAATCGTCTTGCCGTCTGGCGACCAACTCGGATGCGCGTCGATCGCGGTGTCGGTTGTCAGTCGTTGCCAATCTCCGCCCATCACATCGGCAACGTACAGTTCTTGGTTGCCATGCCGAGTCGATGTGAACGCGAACCGCTTCCCATCCGGAGACCAACAGGGGGACTCTTCGTGCGAGAGTGCTCCCTGAGTCGTCGCCAGCGGCACCAGCTTTCGATCTGACAACGCCATCCGATGGATCTCGATGTCTCCTTGCCCCGGTGACGTCTTGTCGAACGACAGCAGCAAGCTCGCCCCGTCGGGCGAATAGACCGCGTCGAATTCCGCCGACGTGTGTGACGTCAGCCGCTCTTCCTGGCCACTCTTCAAGTTGCGCAGAAACAGAAAGATGGTCGCCCCTTGATGTCTCGCGAAGACGACCTGCTTGCCATCTGGCGACCAACACGGCCGCTGCTTGAGATGCCCGTCGCTTGTCAGCCGCACGACGTCCGGTTTCGCGAACACGGCCAGCGATGCGAGAACGAGCAGCACACGAGTCATCGCGGAGTCCTTGTCGTTCTTGTTCGGCCGAACGCCGTAAGCCGATTGCCGATTGCCGACTTCATTTTTTGAATTCGAGGAAAAGGATCACGGCCATCGGCTCTCGGCAATCGGCCGGATCGATCAGAGCAATTCTTCGATCAGGTTTCCTTGAGGCAACAGGCCGTTGGTTGTCAGTGTTGTCGTGTCGATACCCATTTGACCGAGCACTGTCGCGAACAAGTCCGCTGTCGTGATTGGCCGAGCGATCGGATACTCGCCGAGCCGATCGCTGGCTCCGACGATTTGGCCGGATCGCATCCCACCGCCGGCAACGAGGCCGGAGTAGCAGTGCTCCCAGTGATCGCGGCCGGCGCGGTTGTTGATCTTCGGAGTGCGACCGAATTCTCCAACGACAACGACGGCGGTCTCGGCCAGCAAGCCCCGCTCATCGAGATCATCCAGCAGCGCGGACAGCGCTTGGTCGAGCATCCACGCATGACGGTCTTGATACTGTTGGAAGAAGCGATCGTGCATGTCCCAACCGCCGTCGCCGAGGTCCTCGACCGGTTCGACGTGCGAGCTCCAATTGACCTGCACGAACCGAGCACCCGCCTCGACCAACCGTCGTGCCAGCAGACAACACTGTCCGAATCGAAATTGCCCGAACCGTCGCCGAGCGTCATCTGGTTCGCGGTCGAGATCAAACACCTCGCGCGATCCCGCCTTCGTCAGCAGCGCGAACGCCTGCTGATAAAACGCATCGAGCCGATTCATCCCCGCCGAGCGATCGACGCGCTGAGCCAGTTGATCGAACTGTGCCATCAGCCGCTCGCGCGAGTCGATGCCGCTGGCGGTCAGTCCGTCCAATAACTGCAAATGCGGAATCTCGATGCCTCGATCCGGGTGATAATCCAACCGAAACGGATCGTGCATCGGCCCGAGTGCCGCGCCCCCTTCGCCGGAGATCGGTCGCTTGCCCTGTTGCAGATGTCCGCCCACCGCCACAAACCGCGGCATCCCCGGCGAAAACCCCAACACCTTCGACACGATCGAACCGTGCGTCGGCTTGACCGATCCCGTCAACACTTGCCCGCTGAGACTTGCCGCTCCGACATCACTGCCGGTTAGGCCGATCGTCCCCGCGATGCCGTGATCATTCGATGTGCCGCGCAGCGACCGAATGACCGAATACTTGTTCGCTCGCTTCGCAAGCTGCGGCAGCAACTCACACACGTCGAGGCCCGGCAAGTTGCTGGCGATCGGCGAATACGGCCCGCGATATTCAATCGGAGCCTTCGGCTTCATGTCGAACGAATCGAGATGACTCGGCCCACCCCACAGCCACAGCAGGATCACCGACTTCGCCGGAGTTCTTCGTTCGACTTCCGCCGCTTCGATCCGCTGTACGTCCGCCAGATTCAATCCGACGGCCGACAGCATCCCCACGCGAAGTAACTCTCGCCGAGTCCAACCTCGGCATTCGTGAGTTCGCATTCGGCCGATGCTGAGCATGAGAAATCCGATCAACGTCAAGAACCGATGTGCCGCACCCGAACCGTGACGAGATTCTCCGACCGTTTCGCGACCACCACGAACGGCGGTGAAATGTCGGGGTTGGACGCTAGTAGCGACTTCAAAGTCTCAATGGAGAATTGAGGGTCGATGTGCCCCGGCCTCATGAACAGGATTCCGATGATTGGTTCGCCTTGCAAGATGGCCAATGTTCCGAAGTCCGAATCATGAGTCACGACGACGCGGTTTTCACGAGTGGCTCTTCGCAGCAAGTCCACATCGGTTGAGCCTTGAAGTCCAGTTTCGCATACATCCAAAACATCAAAGCCGGACGGCCGCAGAAAGGCGACGACTTCCACCTCAAGGTTCTCATCCGTCAGCAACGCGAAATCGGAGAGTTTCACACGCCCCCTCGGCGGTCAAAAGGACGTCATTGCGAATCGACGCGGCGGCATAGCTCGCCGCCTGCTCCACGTCCTCCGCCGCGAGGTGCGGGTGCTTTCGCAAGATGTCGTCGCGCGACGCTCCCGAGGCGATCCATTCCAGAATCATGGCCACGCTGATCCGAGTGCCCCGGATGATCGGCTTGCCTCCCAGAATCGCGGTGTCAGACGTAATGCGATCGAACATTCTCAACTTCCTCGTTGACGTGATTCCGAAATCAATCCTTGAACACGAACTCCGGCGTGTTGAGCAACGCCCACATCAGGTCTTCGATGACTTGGCGGCGAACGGCTCCTTCCGCCGCGAACAGCGCGACGGCGGCTTTGGATTCCGCTTCGGTCGGGCGGCGCGCGTAGATCGTCAGGTACAGGCTTTCGACGACCGCCGCCGGTGCGAGTTCGGTCTTCGCCAACTGAGCCGCTACGCCGCTGTCGGTCGTCACCTTCGAGTACAAGTTCTCCGAGTTCATCAGGTGCAGGACTTGGACGACCGTCGGCTCGGATGTCCGTTCGCAGGGCGGGTCTTGGTTCTCGTCGGGGCGTCCGAAGGCATCGAGGAACAGTGACTCGATGCGCACGGTCCAGAGTTCTTTCGCTCGAGTGCCTGGAGCGGACGCCGCAAACGTGTCGGTCGTGCCCGTGATTTGGCTGATCGAATCGAGCAGCACTTCGCCACGCAGTCGCTGGCGGTAATGCCGCGAGTAGTTTCGGGTGTCCGATGAGTTGCGATCGTTCGGCACGCTGCTCAGCCCGTAAACGTGTGACGTCGTGATGCGGCGGATGAGCTTCTTGATGTCGTAGCCATTGTCGCGGAAGTCGGCGGCCAAAGCCTCCAGCAGCGGGCCGTTGCTCGGCGGGTTGGAGGCTCGCAAGTCATCGACAGGTTCGACGAGTCCTCGTTCCATCAGGTCGGTCCAGACTCGGTTGACCATCACTTGAGCGAAGAACGGGTTGTCGCGCGACGTGATCCACGCGGCCAGGACATCGCGCGGATCGGTCTCCGGCGACAGGGCAGGGGAGGTACCGAACAGCGGTCGCGGCTCCATCACTTTCTGAGTTCCCGGATGCAGCACTTGCCCGGAATTGCCGGTGAAGACGAATTCCTCCGAGCCGCTGATCGGAGCCGAGATGCCAGTCCCTTTGCGACCGATGCGGCTGAAGTACGCGGCGAACGAATAGAAATCGTCCTGCGCCCATTTCTCGAACGGGTGGTGATGACACTTCGCGCATTCGAGTCGGATGCCAAGAAACAGTTGGCTGACGATCGTGGTCAGCTCTTCCGGTTGCCGCTTGTCACGGAACATGTTGGTACTGCCGTTTCGCCAGGTGCTCCCTTTCGCCGAGACCAACTCGCGGACGAATTGGTCGTACGGTTTGTTCTTGCGGAAGGCGTCCCGAATCCAGGCGTCGTAGTTCAGCACCGACTTGATGCCGACGTGATACGGATTTGGCCGCAGCAAGTCGGCCCACTTGTTTGCCCAGTGCTCGGCGTAGTCCGGTTGCGCCAGCAGATAATCGACGAGAGCCTCGCGCTTGTTCGGAGACGGGTCGTCGAGGAACTGCTTGGCTTCGTCGGCGGTCGGTGCTCGGCCGATGATGTCGATGAAGACTCGCCGCAGGAACGTGTGATCGGGCGCGGATTCGGACGGAGTCAGACGCAGCCGCGCGAGCTTCTTCCAGACTTGGTCGTCGATCAGGTTCTTGCGGGGGAGTTTGTCGTAGACTTCCTTCGGCACTTCGTTCGCCAGCGGCACAGAGACCGTGCAGACGGCGATCATGTTCATGTACCGTGCCATCACCGCCGACTCGCCGGTGATCGTGTTCGTCGAGATCAGGCCGCTGTCGTTGACCGCCGCGATCGCCGACTCGTTCGACTGAAACTGCGACAGTCGAGTCACCTCGCGCGTCGTCCCGTTCGAGTAGTGAGCGATCACTTTCAGCGGCTTCTGGCTGTTCGCGCCGAGCACCGCGTCGCTCGGATCAACGCTGATCCGCTCCAGCTTCGGAGCATTCGGGATCGCTCGCGGAGTTCCCGCCAGCACCCAGCTCCGCAACGTTGCGAAGTCCGGGCCGTTCGCCTCCAGCCGCTTGCCGCCACCATGAGGCACCGCCCCGATCGGCTTGAGCAACAACAAACTTTGCTCCGGCTGCGACGGCGACAATCGACGACCGCGCGATTCTTTTGCCAGCGTGTCGAAGTCGAAATCCGGGTCGAATGCCAGCAGGGACAACTGAAATCCGTTCTGCCCCCGCTGCTTGCCGTGACACGCTCCGGCGTTGCACCCAAACTTCGTGAAGATCGGCTGCACGTCGAGTTCAAAGTCAACGGCCGGTGACTCTGCAATCGCCCAACTGAACGGCGACAGGAGAAAACCAACGAAAACGAACGACGGTGACAGACGAATCATGAGCGATACCTCAGGCCATTCAACGGACCTCAATCGAGACTGTTCCAAGATACCACCGGACCTCACCCAATGCGAAGCCCTCTGCGCTCTCTGCGTCGCCCTTTGCGATCTCTGCGTTTCAAAAAACTGCTTTTTGAAACGCAGAGATCGCTGAGGAATTCGCGGAGACGCAGAGACGCTTGCGAATCGGCCTCGGTTTGAGGAACTTGACGCCCCCAATTTCACCTTCTGAGGAGTCATCGATGAAGATAACTGAAATCGTTTGCCAAGTTCTGCGCTGTGAGTCAGTCGTCGCCAAAACCGCCAGTTGCCAAGATGTCGTGCTGGTCCGCGTGCGTACCGACGAGGGACTCGAAGGAATCGGCGAGGCGGATTCGTCACCGGAGGTCGTGAAGGCGATCGTTGACGCGCCGTTCAGCCACAACATCGCCTGCGGACTGCGTCACATCTTGATCGGCGAGAATCCGCTCGAAACCGAGCGGCTGTGGCAGAAGATGAATCGCAAGACGATGTACTTCGGCCGCACGAGCGTCACCGTCTCGGCGATGGCCGCCGTGGACATGGCACTGTGGGATTTGAAGGGCAAGGCGTTCGGCCAGCCGATTCATCGGTTGCTCGGCGGAGCATTTCACAAAGAGATCCCGGCGTATGCCTCGATCCTCTTCGGCCGCGACGGCGAAGCAACCGCCGACATCGGTCACCGTTGGATCGAAGCGGGTTATCGCGCCGTCAAGTTCGGCTGGGAACCGATGGGGACGTCCGAGGCGGTCGATATCGACCTCGTGCGCGGCGCTCGCAAGGGACTCGGCGACAGCGCGACGCTGCTGATTGACGCGGGCTGTGTGTGGGATGCTCGCACTGCGCTGCGACGCGCTCACAAGTTCGCCGACTACAACATCGAGTGGCTCGAAGAACCGCTGCGACAAGCGGACGTCGAAGGCTATCGCTGGCTGCGCGATCGCTCGCCGGTGCCGATCGCCGCTGGGGAAGGGGAGTGCGGCCGCGAGTCGTTCCGCCCGCTCATCGACCAGCACGCGCTCGACGTGTACCAAGTCGATCTCTCTCGCAACGGCTTCACTGACGCCAGCTACATCCGCCAGCGTGTCGAAGAGATCGGAGCACGACTCTGCAATCACTGCTACACCAGCCCGCTGACCGTCGCCGCCAGCCTGCACTGGCTGAGCACCTGCCGCGACGCCTTCATCTTCGAGGACTGCGTCGAAGATGTCCCGATGCGTAACGACCTGACGCTCGAACGAGTCCAAGCCGACAAAGACGGCCTCATCCGAGTCCCCGACCGCCCTGGTCTTGGCGTCACGCTGAATGAGGAGTTCGTGAAACGATATTTGATCGCCGAGTCGCGCTGAGTTGCGGTGTGTGGTCGGCCTCCATGATTCTGTTCCCATGATTTTGTGAAAGCCTTGATTTACAAAATCATGGGAACAGAATCATGGAGGCGCGTCGTGGTATTCTGATTGCCGAGGGAACTCACATGGCCAAGAAAAAACTTGCCAAGAAATCGAAACCAGCAATTGCTAAGAAGGCTTCCCAAAAGAAGACGAAGCGCAAAGCCGCTTCCCCAAAGCCTTCCACACCCAAGAAACCAGCCGCACGCAAGACCGTGAAGGAGCCGGAGGTTTCGCTCGGCCGGCCGCTGGTGACTCAGGAAGAGAAGCTCTACATGCTCTTCAAGGACGACTATCACGCTCGGCAGATTTTTGAGTTCCTGCGAGTCAACACGCTCAAGGAATTGGAAGAACTCAGCCCGCAACAAATCGTCCGCCGAGTCTCGAAGCCGGTGTTCGACACGGTGGATCGTATTCGTCAGACGTTGGCCGCGATGAAACGCTCGCTGCGCGACGACGAGGCGTATGCCAAGGAGTATCGCGACTCGCACTGATTGTGACTTGGCGAGCGGTTGGACGTCAGCCCACCGAGTCGTCGAGCGACAGATCGAAAACACTCGGAGGGCTGACGCCCTGCCGCTCGCCGTGCAGTCATGCTTATGTCTCGCTTTGCTATCATCGGAGGCGGTCCCATTGGACTCGAAGCCGCGTTGCTCGCGAGACAACTCGGCCACGACGTGCATGTCTTCGAGAAAGGCCGCGTCGCCGAAAACATTCTCGATTGGGGGCACGTCCGGCTCTTCAGTCCGTTTGGCATGAACTCGTCCGAGTGGGGCAGGGGGGCGCTCGGCAACGACTCGCTTCCCGGTGCAGACGAACTGCTCACCGGTCGTGAGCTTGTCGAACGCTATTTGATTCCGCTCAGCCAATTGCCCGAACTCGCGGGGCGGATTCACGAGCAATGCCGAGTGTTATCCATCAGTCGGCGGCATTTTCGGAAGACCGAGGGGATCGGCTCGGCAGCGCGCGAGGCCGAACCGATTCAATTGCTGATCGAGCAGACTTCGACATCCCG
Source organism: Planctomyces sp. (assembly GCA_005798445.1). Taxonomy (GTDB): domain Bacteria; phylum Planctomycetota; class Planctomycetia; order Planctomycetales; family Planctomycetaceae; genus SXKJ01. Next base: position 22,918 of record SYJG01000158.1, on the reverse strand, counting down.
ATCGGTCATCCATGCCCCCGATCCGAAGGACGAGCCGGTGGCCGATTCTGGCCGCCGAATCCGGGCGTACCACGAAGTCGAAGATCGTCACATCGACGAACGCGTTGAGTTGGCGGATGTGGTGCTGGATTGTTCGGGCACCTATCCGCATCACAATTGGCTCGGAGATGCTGGGATGCCGTGCATCGGCGAACGGCAATTGCTGTCCGAGGGCCAGTACCGGCTGCCGATGATGACCAAAGCAGAATTTGGCAACCGTACAACTTTGGTCATCGGTTCGGGTTTCTCAGCCGCAACTGCGGTCGTGAATCTCGCGGCATTGGCAACACGCCATTCGCGCACGAAGGTCTTCTGGATCGCTCGATCGCAGGCAGAACAGGGAGAGACTGCCGGGCCGATCGCGCGAGTTCCGAATGATCCTCTCGTTGAGCGTGATCAACTCGCCACGAAAGCCAACGAGTTGGCGATCCTTGGCCATGTCTCGCGAGCCTCGTTACTGGAGGCAGCGCATCATCCTGTTGTGTGGTTGGCTGACGTCGCGATCAAGAGCCTCAGATCCACACAGACTTTCCGTGACGTCAACGGCTTCGATGTCGAACTCGACTGGTCACGGTCAGCGGAGCAGGGGAGCAACCGACCTTCACGGCTGAGCGTCGATCGGATCATCGCCAACGTCGGCTATCGTCCCGATCGCTCGATCTACGAAGAGCTGCACGTCCACGAATGCTACGCGACTCAGGGGCCGATCAAACTGGCAGCGAAGTTGTTGGGTGAGACCTCGTCCGACTGCCTGGCACAGACGACTCACGGAGCCGACGTGCTCAAGAACCCGGAGCCGAACTTCTTTATCCTGGGATCGAAGAGCTACGGCCGGAATTCCAATTTCCTGCTGCGTGTTGGCATCGAACAAGTGCGTGAAGTGCTAGAATCACTTGGTCGCCGATTGTCTGGCTGACCTGTCTGCTGCGAGCGTCAATTATGTCCTTCATCTTCATCTTCATGGCTGTCGCGCTGATTTGCTCGCTTGGTTGGTATCTCGACTCGCGCCAACGTGCTGAGTTTCGGAAAAAGTTTCCGCCGCTTACCGATGACGAATTTGTGGAACGTTGCGGTCCCAACACCGACCGCCAAATGGCCTTGAAGGTTCGGAATATCGTCGCAACACAACTCAACATTCCATCTGCCGAGATCTATCCTGAGCATCGTTTCATCGACGACCTCCATGCCGATTAGCCCAGCCACTTCCAATGCCGGCCTGCCGATCGTTGAGCTTGGCTCGCTGGATGAGTTGTGGTTTCAGGTCGCGGGGACGCGCTGCAATCTGACCTGCACGCACTGTTTCATCTCGTGCAGCCCTCACAATGGCTCGTTCGGGCTCTTGTCGTTCGAGGAGGTTGAGCGGCGGTTGCTGGAATCGGTCGAGTGGGGCGTGAAGGAGTTCTACTTCACCGGCGGCGAGCCGTTCCTGAATCCCGACTTGGTGGCGATCCTCGAACGGACGCTCGACTTCGGCCCGGCGACGGTGCTGACGAACGGCACCGTCTTGAAGTCGGAATGGCTGGAACGTCTGCGAACGGCGGAGCAGGGGAGTCCCTACTCGCTGGAGTTCCGAGTTTCGATCGACGGCCCGACGCCGGAGTTGAACGATCCGATCCGCGGCCCACGCACCTTCGAACGAGCCATGCAGGGAGTCGAGCTGCTCGTGCAGTTCGGCTTCTTGCCGATCATCACGATGACTCGCGTTTGGGACGAAACACAGGACACCGAAATCCTCGGCCGCTTCCGCGACGTGCTGCGTCAACACGGTTACGACCGCGCGCGATTGAAAGTGCTGCCACGATTGTTGCTGGGAGCCGAAGCGACTCGAACTTGCGGATACTCGGCAGCGGATCGTGTGACTGCGGAGATGCTCGTTGGCTACGACACGACACAACTCGTCTGCCAACACAGTCGCGTCGTCACGGATCGGGGCATCGCCGTCTGTCCAATTTTGATCGACTCGCCGGACGCGATTTTGGGCGACACGTTCCACGAAGCGAGCTGCGGCTTCGCGGTGACTCACGGCGTGTGCGCGACCTGCTACCAATACGGAGCAATCTGCACGAACCCATCACGAAAGTAGTTTGGACGCCCTCGTCCGAACGGCTCGGACGAGGGCGTCCAAACTATGAGGAAAACATGCAACTCGCGTTCATTGGCGGCATCTACAACAACCACCTCGCTCTTGCGGCGGCGATCGCCGATGCGCGGAGCAGGGGAGTGGATGCGATGTGGTGCCTCGGTGATCTCGGTGCATTCGGGCCGCATCCCGATCGGACGTGCGAACTGATTCGCGAGCACGGTATCTCAGTCGTGCAAGGCAACTACGACCATAGCATCGGACACGGATTGAACGACTGCCAGTGCGGCTACACCGATCCGCGAGACAATCACTTCGCACAGCTCAGCTACGACTACACGCTGGCTCACACCAGCGACGATCACCGAGCTTGGATGCGAACGCTTCCGGCTCAACAGCGATTGGAGTTCGACGGCGTCCGACTGCTGCTCAGTCACGGCAGTCCGCGGCGCACGAATGAGTTCTTGTGGGAGTCGACGACGAGCACGCAGTTCCTCGCCAAGCTCTGCGACGACTTCGATTGCGATGTGATCTTGGGAACTCACACGGGGCTGCATTGGCAACGAACGTGGAACGAGAACCGTACCGCGACCGTTAGGGAGTGGCCGAGTTCATCATTCATCGAGCCGCTCCCTGACGGTCGCGATACAGTTGGCTCAAAGACTCGCGGCTTCATCAACGTCGGCGTGCTCGGCCGGCCGGAGAACGATGGGACGACGAACGTCTGGTACACGCTGCTCCGAACGGACAGCGATGTTGGGGAATGGCGGTCTCCCCTCCCCTGGGAAGTGGAATTCGTGCCGCTCGCCTACGATCACGAACGACTCGCTGACGAGATGCGCGACGAACGCTTGCCGGACGAGTTCATCGAGACGATCCTCACCGGCTGGTGGACGACGTGTCTGGAGGTCTTGCCGTCCAAAGAACGTAGACGTGGGCGTTGGTAAATTTGGAGTGCGACGGCCAGAGCCGTCGCTTTTCAGACAACGTCGTTGTGACAAAGCGATGCCCGCCAAAGTCTCAAGCCGTTTTGAAAAGCGATGGATTTGGCCATCACACTCCAAAGGATCAAACATGCGAGCAGTCGTGCAGCGAGTTTCCCGTGCGTCAGTGACGGTGGCTGGCGAGGTTGTCGGCCAGATCGCTCGCGGCTTCCTGGTCTTGCTCGGAGTCGAAGATGGTGACGGCCAGGATGAGGTCGTTTACATGGCTCAAAAAGTCGCCGGCCTGCGCGTGTTCGAGGACGCTGACGGCAAGATGAATCTGGGGCTGGCCGAGGTCGGCGGCGCGATGTTGGTCGTCAGCCAATTCACTCTGCTGGGAGACTGCCGCAAGGGGCGGCGACCGAGTTTCATTCAGGCGGCTCGGCCGGAGTTGGCCGACGAATTGTACCGAGCCTTCTGCGCCGAAGTCCGCGGCCAAGGGATCGAAGTTCAGACCGGGCGGTTTCAAACTCACATGGATGTCGAGCTGGTCAACGACGGCCCGGTGACGCTGCTGATCGACAGCCGGAAACAGTTTTGAACTCGGTTGCTGGAGTGGGGCGGAGGGTGAAATAACGGCGGTCGGCATTCGGCCAACGGCTCTCGGCTGGCCTGTGGAATCATGCGATTTACCGGCGTTTTCCATAGGCGACTTCCAACATAACAGACATTATCGGACGTTGCTGGTGTGGCGGGAATCAATGGTTTGGGACTCGGCTGGAGACCTGCGGTCGGCATTCAGCGGCGAAGTTAGGAGACCTGCGCCGAAGCGCGACTACTCGCTACGTCGCCGCCGTTCGCAATGCCTGATCGAGGTCGGCGAAGAGATCATCCGAGTCTTCGATCCCGACCGACAAGCGAAGCAAGTCGGGTGGGCATGGCGAGCCGGGGCCTTCGATACTGGCTCGGTGCTCGAGCAAGCTTTCGACGCCACCGAGCGACGTGGCTCGTTTCCAAAGTTGAACTTTGGCGGCTGTGGCGATGGCGGCGAGTACTCCGCCTTTGACGCGGATCGAAAGCATCGCTCCAAAACCACCGACCATCTGGTGGCGAGCGACTTCGTGGCCAGCGAAACTTGGCAAGCCGGGATAGAGGACCTCGGCAACGGCAGGATGTTCGGCGAGTCGTTCGGCGAGACTTTGAGCGGACGCGGATGCCCAGCGGACTCGTGGGTGAAGTGTTCGCAGACCGCGCATCAGCAGCCACGCCTCGAAGGAGCCGAGCACTCCGCCTACCTGCGAACGGATTGTGCGGATGCGTTTCCAGTAACCATCGGGTTCGGCGGCGAGACGGGCGAAGAGGTCCGTAGGCCGGACATCCACGTCTGACCGATTTTCGAATCGCTCGGACGAGGGCGTCCAAGCTACGGAGTTCATCAGCCGTCCGGACTCGCACAGCGTTGGGCCGGCGATGAGTGCTCCGGCGACGAGGTCGGAGTGGCCGTTGAGATATTTCGTCGCGGCGTGCATGACGAGGTCGGCTCCCAGCGTCAGTGGCTGAGTAAAGACCGTCGCGGCCACGGTCGAATCGACAGCCAGCAAGGCTCCGGCTTGATGAGCGATGTCGGCAGCGGCGGCGATGTCGGTGACATGCCAGAGCGGGTTGGACGGCGTCTCCAGCCAGACGAGTTTCGTTTTGTTGGGTCGGATCGCCGCGCGGAGTTCGCCGAGATTGGTCGTATCGACCAGCGAGATTTCCAACCCCCAACGACTCGCGAAGGTGGTCAACCAGTTGCGGAGCGCCCAGTACATGACGATCGGGGCGATGACGTGGTCGCCGGGATCGAGTGCTTGGAAGCAGGCGGTCGCGGCGGCCATCCCGGAGGCGAAAACCAGAGCGTCAGTCCCCTGCTCTAACGCAGCCAACGTCGCCTCGACTTGGTCGAACGACGGGTTGTCGGCTCGCGAGTAACAACGTCCGGTGGAATACTCGTTGTCGGCGTCACGCTCGAAGGTCGTCGAAACGTGGATCGGTTGCACGACGGCTTTCGTGACTGGCTCGATCAGGCCGAGTCCTTGGGCCGCGAGCGTTGCGGGAGCGAGTGATTTGGTTGGCATCGGAATCCTTAGCAACGATGAATAGCGGTCACTTGTTTGCGAAACCCAGCCGTCGAGAACGGAGAACCGAAACGATCAGGTGCATCCCGCCAACAAACCCCACGAGGTAACTGGCGGAATGAGCCCAGGCAGCCGCAAGAAATGCGACGTGATGCTCGACAGGAAAACGGTCAGCGAGCGATCCCTTCAGCACAATGATTTCCGCGTGCGCCAGTCCCCAGCCACAGACCCCTGCAAGCACCGCGACGAATGCGGCAACCATCTGAAGTCTCAGCAACGGCGGAATGAAAGTGCGGGCAGCTCGTTTCGGTTCAATTCCGATCCGAGCGGCGGCGGCGAGCGGGACACCGATCAGGAAACCGACCCACCATGTGGCGATGATTCCCCATCCGATTCCGAGCAACGTCGGATCGGTCGTTGCAAATACCGGAGGATGACCGATCGTAAAATAGTCAACGCAGACGCGAGCCGTGATCTGATCGTGGACCACGCCGTAGGAAACGGCTGCTACGACGCACAACAGCACGATCCCCATCGACTGCAACACGAGCCGTCTCCAAACACCTTGGGAAAGCGGTTTCCAATGTGACGCCGAGACGACTGAGTGACTCGATTAGCCGTTGGCGGCTTCTTCGAACTGGCCCATCTTGCGGAACTTGTCGTAGCGGCGTTGAACGATTTGGTCACGCGGGACTGATTCGAGTTGGCGGAGGGCGCGAAGCAGCGACATTTTCAGAGTCATGGCCATGCGGCGGTGGTCGCGGTGTGCTCCACCGAGCGGTTCGGGGACGATCTCGTCGATGACGCCCAGGCCGAGCAGGTCTTTGGACGTGAACCGTAGCGCTCGCGCGGCGAGGTCGGCATGCTTGGCGTGCTTCCAAAGGATGCCGGCGCAGCCTTCAGGGCTGATGACCGAGTAGTACGCAAACTGCAACATGGCGATGTAGTCGCCGATGGCGATGCCGAGTGCTCCGCCAGAGCCCCCCTCCCCGATCACCGTGCAGACGATTGGCGTGTTGATGCGAGCCATCTCGCGGAGGTTGTAGGCGATGGCGTAGGACTGGCCGCGTTCTTCGGCTCCGAGGCCGGGATAGGCCCCGCCAGTGTCGATGAAGCTGATGATCGGCATTTTGTATTTGGCGGCGAGCTGCATTTTTTGCAGCGCCTTGCGATAGCCCTCGGGGTGCGCCATGCCGTAGTTGTGCTCAGTCCGTTCCTTGAGGTTTCGCCCTTTTTGCTGGCCGACGAACATCACCTTTTGGTCGTCGATCTTGGCAAATCCGGTGAGGATGGCTCGATCATCGCGGAAGGCGTGGTCGCCGTGCAGTTCGATGAATTCGTCGAAGATCAGTTCGAGGTAATCGAGCGTCTGCGGCCGATGGCTGTCGCGAGCCAGCTTGACGACGTCGGCCGGATCGAGATGGTCGAAGATCTCGCGAGTGAGCCGCGCGATCTCCAGTCGCAGGTTGCGAATCGCCTCTTTGATATTTGGCGGCGGATTCGGTTTGGTTTCCAGTTTCGCGAGTTGTTGCTCGAGTTCGACGATCGGTTTCTCGAACGGCAGCGGGATGCGGTTCGTGGGGTTCGGGCGATTGTTCTCCGGCGGCAGGTACTCGTCACCCGCCAGTGTTTGATCGTCGCTGGAGTGATTCGCGTTGTCCGCCGACATGGATGCCTCTGATTTGATGCTCGCGAAAGAAGTCGAGACGGTCGCAATCTCGTTTTGGTTTTGCAAGGCGAAGCTCACGATGAGTCGCGAAGCGTGCATGTCTCACAGGACGTCCGGCAACTCTTCCATCATCGGCAAGTCATCCACGTCTTTTGCGGACGGTGGCGGCTCTGGCCTTTGACCGGGATTCAAAAACGATCCGGGGATGGGGCGCGCCGTAGCCGTTGGTTGTTCCGAAGCGGGCTGAGGCTGGTTCGGTGGAATCATCTGCGGCGGCATCTGCTGGGGAACACCGGGCATTCCAGGCATCGGTATTCCCTGTTGCGGCATCATGGCGGCAGGTTGCATCGGCATGGGCATCATTCCCGGCATCATCCCTGCCCCGGGCGGATAGCCCGGCATCTGTTGCGGCATCCCTGGATAGCCATAACCAGGCATCGGCGCGAACTGCCCCGGCATCATTTGTGGCATGGGCATGAACGGCATCTGCGGTGCGAAGCTGGGAGCCATCGGCATAGGCATCGTCGGCATCGCGGGTTGAGGGACGGCTGCGGCGGCGGGTGCCTTCGAGGCCGGCTTGGGTTTCACAGGCTCGGGCTGACCGGACTTTGGTTGTGTCGACACGTTTGCCGCGGCGGCAGAGGCTGCGACCTGTTTGGCGAACTCAGGATCGACCTTAGCCTTTTCGGATCGAGTGTGATCGGTGCGGCTATCGAGTCGTTTGCCCAGGCTTTGTTGACCATCCGCCGCTTTCTCATCGGCGAGCCGTTGATCTCTCAGCTTTTCGGGGTCTTCTTTGAAGGGCTGAATGTTTCGAAATTCGGCCATCACCTCCTGCATATTTTTATGCCGCTCCTTGGTCTTCTTGGCGAGCATCCGCAATACCAAGCGGTCCATCTCAGGAGTGACATTCTTGTTGAGATCGGACGGCGGTGCGGGAACCGTTGTCAGGTGTTTCATCAGCAGATCTTTGGGTGTGCTTCCCTTGAACGGCATCGTGCCAGTCAGGCATTCAAAGAGCGTAACACCCAGGCTGTAGATATCGGTCGCGGGCGACGGTACTTCCTTGCGGATGGTCTCCGGAGCGATGTAGGTCAGCGTGCCGCCGATGTCCTTCTTTCCGCCAAACATTTTTCCCAACGCGCCTTTGATCTTTTCTGACAGTGAGAAATCAATGACTCGTACCTCAGAAGCACGGCTCATCAGAATGTTGTCGGGCTTGACATCTAAATGCACCCAACCCCTTTCGTGCATGTGGTTCAGAGCCTGGCAGGTGCATTCAATGAGCTTACGCAGCCGAGACTGCACGCCCACGATGTCCATCAGGATGTTGGATTTGAGATTCGGAGCTTTGAACAGTTCCAGAATCAAATAGATGTTGGTCTTGCGATGAACGGTCGCAATCCACTTGATGAGGTTGGGGTGGTCCAGCGCCTGGGCGACTTTGCCTTCATATTTCAAGGTCGCAATTTGCTCGGAATCTTTCATCGCCTCATTCAGCAGCACTTTCATGGCGAAACGGTTGGTGGTGTTCTCTTCCTGAACCTCCAAGACCTGGGCGTGCTTGCCCATCGCGATCGTCCCCAACCGGACGTAATGATCGATCTTGTTGTCTTCGGCGGTTGGTGTCTGCTTGTCGTCGGCCACGATGAACTTCTCCGGACGTGCGTTCGGTGGGAGGCAATTTGCGATGTTCTTCCCTGCTCTGTTCGTCACAAGGTATGGTTGCCCCTTCTGCGACCGCAAGTTGGCAGCTTGTGGCTCGGCAGGTCAACCGCAACAATCCGCAATGCTGTGAAGGTCCAAGGTCCAAATCCCAATGTCCAAGGAATGACCAAAGCCCAAATCCTAATGTCCAATCAAGGTCCAATGGACCTCTGGCGCTGGAAGACTCGATTTGGGTGTTGGTCATTGGAACTTTTTTGGACATTGGAGCTTGAGAATTGGACATTTCTAACGCGTGCCAAACACACCTTCGTTTCGGTCAAAGACTTAACACAGGAGTTTGCCGTGCTTGCTGTCAGTCAATGGATGCTCGTGACCGCGTTGCTGTCTTCGGGAGCCGATGTGCTCGGCGACGCACCGGGAATGGAACTGCGATACACCGGCACCTTGGCGCGAGTCACTCGCACCGCGACCGAGCAGCCGTACAAGAAGTTCACGATTTTAGCGGTCGCCTCACGGCAGGCCGACGGGACGAAACTCACCTATCTCACCGACGAACGTGGTGGCGGAACTTGGGCGTGGCCTGAGCGATTTGGCACTTTGGAACTCAGCACCAAAAACAAGGCTGCCAATGACGCGACGATCCGGTTGCTCGCTGAACACGAAGGGCACTTGAATCCCATCGCCATCCGCCAGCCCTTCTTCGAGTACCCCGATCAACTCCGCGAAGATGCCGATGGCGATTGGGTCTCCGGGCAGCACTCCTACGAGGTCGCCGACGGGACCAAAAAAATCAAAGACCGCGAGTGCCATGTGGTGCGAGTCTCAACGAACAACGGCCGCAAGCAGCGACTGTGGATCTCGACGGCGGACAACACGCTGCTGGTCGCCGCAGAGCAACAAGTCTCCATGGGACGCGGCGACGAGTTTCAATTGAAGCTCGAATTGGAGTCGGTCAAACCGCTGGATGCCGCCGCTTTGGCCAAGATTCAAAAGCCGTTTGAAACTCTGGTCGCCCTGAAATCTCAGATGAACCGCCCGGACGGCGAAACGAAAGCCGAGCTGAGCGACACTCAAATCGCCGCCGCCAAAAAAGTCATCGACGGGTTGCAAACCTCTGCCGAAGGAACGCCGCTCGCACCTCTGGCCGCCGTCATCAGCCGCGATGTGAAGTCGCAAACCCAGCGAGCCGATGACGTGGCCAACGTCAGCAAAAAGTTCGTCGGCCAGCCCTCCCCCGCCTTCGAATTGAAGACCATTGAAAACAAGACGATCAGCTCGAAAGACCTCGCCGGCAAGATTGTCGTCCTGCACTTCTGGGACTACGACAGCGACCCGCTCACTGAACCTTACGGACAAGTCGGCTATCTCGACTTCCTGTCGAACAAGCGCAAGCGCTACGGCATCGAGGTCATCGGCGTCGCAACGAACGAATCGTTTGCCGATCCCACGAAGACAACCGGCGCGTTGCGATCCGTTCGCAAGCTGCGCGAGTTCATGAACCTCGGCTATCCGATCGCGACCGACGACGGCACGCTCGTCGCCAAGTTCGGCGACCCACGCAAGCTGGGAGCCAAACTCCCGCTGTGGGTCGTCATCGACCCCGACGGCAAGATCGCCCACTACCACGTCGGCTTCTACGCCATCAAGCCGGACGAGGGATTGCGGCCGCTCGACGAGGCGGTGATGAAGCAGATCAAGACGAAGTAGGGGCGACTCCTGCCGGCCAACGCCGCTCGCGAATCCCACGATTGTCGTCGGTCTATGGCGACGCGAACTGTATCGCACCGTTGACGAACTTGATGATTAGTCCCGTCGGAGAAACGAAGCGGCTCGCAATAAAACTCCAGCCACTTGTGCCTGTCTCCAACCTCAACGTCGTTTCATTGATCATCTTTGGAGGTTGGTCGGGATGATCCATGCTGTGACAAATGTCAGCGATCTTTTCAGTGCCAATGACGACTCGGCCATTCTTTGTAAACTGGCAATACTTTTTCAAAAGTAAGGCATCCGGTGGATGCAGCTCAAGCTCGAGAATTGTCTCGTTGTCGGAGCTGATCGAGAAGCGGGCGGCCTGCTGTTCGATGTCGACGTTATCTGACATGAGCACCAACTCATTCTCAACGATTTTGCACATGATCGAGCCGTTTTGCTTCACAAAGCGACACGAAAGACGCCATCTACTTGACCGCAAGTCAGGTGGGAGAAACTGCAACATTGTCTCTCCGTCAATCTCTATCCGGTGCCCACACTCGGTGACATCTGCCCCTCCAATCATGATCTTCGGTTTCTTTCCGCCCAGATCAAATAAGTGTTTGGCGTATCCAACTCGTTTGCAAAACGGGGCTCTATCGGCCTCAGCAATTGTCTGCTTCGACAAGAGTCCTTTGCTGGTTTCGAGTTGGTGAGCTCCACAAAGTAGGGTCATTCCCTTTGGATCATGACATTGTGCGTCGCAGTACGGCGGATCGAAGTGCTCATAGGTGACGATTGCAGCGCCGCAAATCACACATCCAAATCCGCAGCGCTGCCTAATCTCTTTGCGAACAACCTCGCTCGGCTTCCGTTGTAGTCCGTGCCCATTTAGGTTCTTGCTGCGGATTAGAGCGCGCTTACGCCGTGACCGAAGGGACATTTTCGAGTTCCTTGTGGCACATGAATCAACTTGGCGCAGCGTAAGTTGGGAGCCAAGCCCAAGAAACTCAAGACAATATTGCTCAAGGGTCGAGGCTCCATCCTGAAGATAGTTTTCTTCAAGTTCACTCGTTCCGGCTGCAAGAGAACGCACCCACAAGCCGTTGAAGCCTTTTGCTTCCGTTTCTGCGAGATAAGATGACGGCATGGCTACCGCTGACACACTCGCACAACTCAAGTCGCGCATTCTGTCGCACTTCTCGATGATGTTTCTCTCGACGTGGGAGGAAGAGCGTTGGGAGGCGGAGTTGGCGGCACTGGCGACGGAGATGGATCGCGGGTTGGTGACTTGGACGGTGACTCGCGGGGCGCAGCCGTCGCTGCATCCCAATGATCAGTGGGCACATCCCAACGATCGGCGAGCGGGGGGGGTCAGCCCCCCGGTGGAAGCGGGTACGGCGCACGAGAGCACCGGGGGGCTGACGCCCCCCGCTCGCCAGAAGCCGCTGCGTTCCGACGCGGCGGAGTTCTTGCGACATGTGCCCGACTTCCCCAGCGAGCAGTTGTTCTTGCTCAAGGACTTTCATCCGCATCTGGCTGATCCGCACATCGTGCGGCAACTTCGCGACCTCGTGCCGTTGCTCATCGAGCAGAACAAGACACTGCTGTTCATGGGGCCGGAGACGGACATTCCGGTCGAGCTGCAAAAAGATGCGTTGAAGTTTGATCTGCCGCTGCCGGGTCTCGACGAATTGCACACGGAACTGAAAGGGGTGCTGGCCTCCGACAACGCGCACCGCCCTGCCCCGCTGGTGGTCTCGCCGGAACAGGAAGAGCGGCTCGTCCGCACGATGCTGGGGCTGACGGCGGCGCAGGCCCGGAAGTCTTTTCAGCGAGCGTTCCTTGGTCGTAGCGAGATCGACGAGGAGATTTACTCGCAGCTCATCGGCGAGAAGAAAGTGATGGTGCAAGGCTCGGAGATGCTCGAATTTCAGGAGCTGGCCGAGGGAGTCAAAGACATCGGCGGGCTGGACGGCTTAAAGGATTGGGTCGCGAAGCGATCGCTGGCGTTCAGTGAGACGGCGAGGAAGAAAGGGATTCCGGCTCCGAAGGGGGTGCTGCTGCTGGGCGTGCAAGGTTGCGGCAAGAGCCTCACGTCGCGAGCGATCGCCAAGCTGCTGGCGTTTCCGCTGGTGCGGCTGGATGTCGCGACGCTGCTCAGCGGCGACAAGGGGCAGTCCGAGAAAAACATGCGCGACGTGCTCGCGCTGATGGAGATGATCGCTCCCGCCGTGCTGTGGCTGGACGAAATCGAAAAGGGTTTTGCTGGCGCGAATGGCGAGGCGGGTTCGGACTCGACGATGGTCCGCATCATGGGCCGCTTCCTGACCTGGATGCAGGAGAATCCGGCTCCGGTTTTCGTGGTCGCGACGGCCAACAGCGTGACCGGCTTGCCTCCCGAAATGTTGCGACGCGGACGCTTCGATGAACTCTTCTTCGTTGATCTGCCGAACTACCACGAACGGAAACAGATTTTGGAGATTCATCTCCGCAAGCGATCGTTCGATCCGGCGGTCTTCGAAATCGCGAAGCTGGCCGAACGAAGTGAAGGCTACAGCGGTGCGGAGTTGGAACAGGTCGTCCTCGCTGCGATGGTCGAGACCTACGGCGGTGCCGATGGCATTACGCAGGCGGCGTTGGAAAAGGCTCGCGAGGAAACCGTCCCGCTGTCGGTCACGATGGAAGAGAAGATTTTCCAACTGCGCGAGTGGGCCAAGGGCCGCTGCCGGCCGGCGACTCCCGACAGCCGCGTGCTGCAAATGCTCGAAGCCGAGCAGCGGCAGAAAGCCGAAGCGGCTGGCGACGAGCATGGTCTCGAAGACAAGCCGTTTGCGTTCGACCCGACCGAATTGGAACCGGAGGAAACCAATGAGGAGTGGAAGACTCCCGCCCAGAGCGGTGACTTGCCGTCGGCACTGCTGGAATACGTCAGAACTCACGACGGCGTGACGATTCCCCAACTGCAATCGGACTTCGCGGAGTTCGTTGACACGAGCGGCGAGCAAGGTCTCGCGCTCCGTTCTGATCCGAATCTGATTCTCTGGCTGGGGCTGAGCGAAAAGTTCGCGGGTGATCTCGCGAAACTGATCAGCAACAAGCGTCTGTTTCTGCGAATCACCGATGAATCGAACTTCGGTGACTCAGCAGCCGAGATCAAACTTCCGAAGCTCAGTTCACTCCCCGACAACAAGGTCTCGAAGCCCGCCTGGATTCCCACCTGCTTGACCGACTTGGCTCCCGAAGAACCGGACGCTCGCTTGGAACGTGTCGCGCGGATGATGCTTGCGAAATGATTTGTCCGATTGTTGCCCCTGCGCGACAGCCATAGAATCCGCCCGCCATGACGACCCTGATGGAACAACTGCTGGAAGAGCCGACGCTGCCAGAAACGGTGGCCGCGCTCTCCGAACGGCTCGATGACGAACGGGAACTTCGCGAGCGTTTCCGCGATGAAGTTCAACCCGATCAGAAAGCCGAATTCATCAACGGACAAGTTGTCGTCTCCTCAGCATCGTTGAATCGCGAACTTGGCTGCACTGGCCGTCTTCGCAATTTGTTGGACACGTTCGTTACGAAGAACAATCTCGGACACGTCGTCAGTGAGAAGGCACTCTGTGGCTTCCCTCGCAACGATTACGAGCCGGACGTGGCCTTCTTCGGTCCCGCCAAGACGGCGACGATCAATCTCGACACCGGTTTGTTTCCCATTCCAGATTTCATTTGCGAAGTTCTGTCCGACAGCACCGAGAAGCGGGACCGAGGGATCAAGTTTCGAGACTATGCGGCTCACGGCGTCGCCGAGTATTGGATCATCGACCCGCGCAGCGAAGTGTTGGAGCAATTCGTCATCTCGCCGAGCGGCTACGACTTGCGGCTCAAATCGGGCACCGGTGAGGTTGTTAGCCATGCGGTGACCGGCTTTCGCATTCCGATCCGCTCGCTGTTCGATGTCGCGGAAAACCTGCGGACGTTGCAAATCTTGTTGGGGTGAGCCGTGGCGAAGCGACCGTCCCTCCCCTTCCCTGTTCGTTGCGAGTCGATGACGTTCGCATTGTGGCTGCTGCTGGTCATTCCACTGTCCGCACAGGTCGAACCGTCGCCGAAAGAAACCGTTCCAAAATCGGGCACGCAACAACCCATCCCACGAGACGGAATTCCCAAAGACCTGCTGCAACTCATTGAGTCCGGCAAAGTCACCGTCGCCTACGACTCCGATCCCGAATTCGAGAAGGCTCGACGAGGCTGGGCTGAATTCCATCTGCTTTTAGAGCAGTCGTTTCGTTTCCGAACGACGAAGTCGCAGAAGAACGGCCTGACGTTGGTGAAAGCCGTCGTCACCAAGCTGACTCCGAAGATTGAGCTGACGCATCTGGTCCGGTTGCCCGCTTCGTTCCAAGCACCGGACGTTTGGCAAAGCTCGGTTCTGCGGCACGAGTTCGATCATGTCGCCATTGGCCTGGACCCGCGAGCAAAGTTGCTGCTCCGTCACTTGCTCGAACATCTGCCGGTCGTCGAGCTGACCTTGGAACCGGACGAAGAGCCGTCGAACGAACAGATCAATCGATTCATCAATCAGGAAATCGAACGCCGTCATCAGGCGGTGATCGAGCTGATGCGGCGGAACAACGAGTTGCTCGACAAGGTCAGCAAGCACGGAACACGGCCAGTCCCCGATCGGGCGGCGTTCTTCGCCAAGCTTTACCAGAAGGAACATCTCGCCGAGCAAAAGTTCCCGTACATGAATCAAGTGCTCGATCTGCTGAAGACCGCCAAGTACGAGAAGGCCGCCTTGCCCTTCCTGCCGCGCGATCCGACCGATGAGTGATCGAACTGTCCGTGAAAGCCAACTGATCGGAGCCGGAGGACCGGTCTCAAGCCCGGCGATTCACGAGTCGCAGCAATCAATTTGACTGGGAGAAATCCCGACCTATGGTTGCGAGCCACGTTGTGGCTGTTCGGTGAGCTTCAATTCCAAGAGGCTCCCCGGTCATCGAGTCGGGCAATCCGATTTGGAACTAGCCGGCATTATTCATGGGTCGGGGGAAATTCGTCGCAGTGTGCTACGAAATTAGCACGACGCGCAAGCGAGTGATCTCGGTGCCTACCACTCGCTTGCGCGTCGTGCAAATTGCCGCTCATGAATAATGTGGGCTAGCGCCCTGCGGCTGATCGCCTCGCCCCGAATTCTTAGTCGTGACAAAGCGAGCTTCAAGTTTTTTACGATTCCTGAGACATTTCGCATGAGTTCTCTCAACGAGTATTTGGCCTTCGCCCATCAGCAGACCGCTCGGCTGGGGGAAATGAATTGGATGGTCTTCGTGATCGCGGCGCTCTGCGCGGCCATCGGATACGGTGCTGCGGTCATGCTCCACCACCGTCAGATCTCCGCGCAGCGCGAGGACAATCGGATCACTCTGCAGATGGAACGCAAGGAGCTGACCGAATTCATGCGCTATGTGCAGTCGATCGCGACGGACGTCGATGAGAAGGTGGACCGGCATTCGTTGAGCCTGACGTCGATCAATCAGGATCTCGGCAAGGCCAAGCATCCGGACCCGAAGGTGGTGCTGCACGCCGTCAAGCAGCTCTTCGAGGCCAATTTGCATCTGCATGGCGAACTGACCTCGGCGCACGAGCAGATCGATCAAAAACAGCAGCAACTCGAGTCCTACATGACCGAGGCTCGGACGGACAAGCTGACCGGCATCTCCAATCGCCGCGCATTCGACGAGGAGATCGCTCGCTTGTTCTCGATTCAAAAACGTCGCCAGGGCTGCTTGTGCCTGATGCTGGCGGACATCGATCGCTTCAAGATGTTCAACGACTATCACGGGCACCAAGTCGGAGACGAAATGCTGCAGCGTGTGGCAGACACATTGGAAGAATCGATGCGTTCCAGCGACATCGTCTGTCGCTACGGCGGTGAAGAATTCGCGATCCTTCTGCCGCGCACGAAGATGGCCGACGCCCTGCGCGTCGCCGAACGGGCTCGCGCCGCGGTGCAGTCCATGCGTTATCAGATTGGCGATGCTCAAGTGCAAGTGACGGTGAGCATCGGCCTCGTCGAGATTCGGTCCACCGACGACATCTCTGGTTTCATCAAACGGAGTGACGAAGCGCTGTATGCGGCAAAGCTCGCCGGTCGCAATTGCGTGTGCAACGAATCGAGCCTCGCCGCAGGACAACTCGACCAAGTGATGGCGACGGTCAGTGCCTCAAATGCCAAGCCCGCCAGTCTCGGAGTGTAATCCGGTGGTTTGTGGCGTTTTCGCGATTCTCTTGATTCGCGCGCCAATTCCACACCCCTGCGTGCATCAAAGGGAGTGCGACTGCGGCATCGATTGGAATTCTGGCTGATCCGGGGTCATTCATTCTTGCCCGCGAACTTGAAGGCTGAGCTTCACGGCCACAAGATGCTCGGTGAGATCGCGCACGATTCCTATCGCACCGAGTGTTGCTCATGAGCCAAGTTCGCCCGCTGACCGCTCGCCTGAGTCTCGCGTTGATCGCGATCTTGCTGACCGAGTCATCCGACCTGAACGCCGCCGATTCGGCGACGGCTGTCGATTATCTCAAAGCCGTGAAACCGATCCTGACCGCCAAATGCGTGGCATGTCACGGTGGTTTGCGACAGAAAGGAAACCTGCGGCTCGACACCGCCCAGTTCGCGCTCAAAGGGGGAGACAGCGGCCCGGCGATCACGGTGGGGGACAGTGCCAAGAGTGTTATGATCGAAGCCATTCTCGGCGAGAACGGCCGCACGAAGATGCCCGTCGAAGGAGATCCGCTCAAGCCGGAGCAGATCGAAATCCTCCGCCGCTGGATCGACGCCGGAGCGAAAGCTCCCGCCGACGAACCCGTCGCCGACCCGCGCGACCACTGGGCGTTCAAGAAGCCCGCGAGAACTCAGATTCCAAATCTCGCTGCGTTAATCGAAAATCAAAAATCAAAAATCGAAAATCCCATCGACACCTTTCTCGCCGCCGAACAGCAATCACGCCACCTCACTCCTCTGCCCGAAGCGGACAAGGCGACCTTGCTGCGTCGAGTCTTCATCGACCTCGTCGGACTCCCGCCGACGTCCGCCGAGCTACATGACTTCCTCGATGACCACGAACCGGACGCCTATGAGCGTGTCGTCGATCGGCTGCTCGAATCGCCGGAACATGCTCGGCGCTGGGCGCGGCATTGGATGGACATCTGGCGGTACAGCGATTGGTACGGCAGCCGGGGGGGTAACGAACTGCGCAACTCGCGACGGCATATCTGGCGCTGGCGCGATTGGATCGTCGAGTCGCTCGCGGCCGACAAGGGCTATGACCGTATGGTCTCCGAGATGCTCGCGGCGGATGAGATCGCTCCCGGCGACCGCGACATCGGCCGAGCCACCGGGTTCCTTGGCCGCAACTATTACGTCTTCAACCGCAACGTCTGGCTGCACGACACCGTCGAGTTCACGTCCGCAGCGTTTCTCGGCCTGACGTTCAAGTGCTGTCGCTGCCATGACCACAAGTACGACCCGCTGGCTCAAGAAGAGTATTTTCGTCTGCGAGCGTTCTTCGAGCCGCTCAACGTTCGCACCGATCAGCTCGCCGGCAAGACGGAACTCATCACAGGTCAATGGCCGGCGGGAGCTCCCCCTGGCAACAAGCTCAAAGACGGTGACGATTTTGTGTTCGATGCCGACCTCGCGGTGCCGACGTATCTCCTGGATCGCGGCAACGAAAAGAACCCCGTGACCGACAAGCCGCTCGCCCCCGGCGTGCCGAGCGTCTTGAATCTCCCGCTCGCTCCCATCGAACCGATCACGCTGCCGCTCAATGCGTTCTATCCTGACCTTCGCGCCGATCGTCGGCAGGAATTGATCGACAATGCAAAGGCTGCCATCACGCAAGCGGAATCGGATGCCGCCAAGAAACAAGCCACTGTCGAAAAGGCAAAACAACAACTGACCAACAGGCGAGCGGGGGGCGTCAGCCCCCCGGTTGATCTGAAGCCCAACAGTCCTGCGCCCACCGGGGGGCTAACGCCCCCCGCTCGCCAGGAAGTGATGCCGTTCCTCGACGACAACTTCGCGACGCACAACAAAGAGGTCTGGAAAATTCTCAGCGGCAATTGGGTTTTCGAGGACAAGAAGCTCAAGCTGAAATCGCCCGGCCACTTCGTCACGATCACGACGCTGACGGATCATCCGCAGGACTTCAAAGCCACGCTGAAGTATCGGACGCTCGAAGGAGGTGTGATCGGTTCGGTCGGCCTGTTCTTCGATATGGTCGAGCTGAAAGCCGCTCAAGCGGTCTACACGGCGATCGGCACGGGCAACTCGACCGTGCAGGCGTTTCATCGCGTCAATGGCTCAGAGGTCTATCCCGGAGCTGGCATCGTCCCGGCACCTGTGAAGATCAACGAGGACATGACGCTGGAGATTACCACTCGCGGCCAAGAGTTGAAGATCTGGCTCAACGGCAAACTGAAGCTGACCTACGCGATGCCCGTCCCGCGACAACCCGGCCGCTTCGCACTGTGGTGTCATGACGGAGTCGCCGAATTCCATTCGTTGAAGATCGTGCCGTTTGAGCCAACCGTCGACGAGTTACGGCTCGCCTTGCGAACCGCCGAATCGGAAGCCGCGCTCGCGGTGAAGTCGGTCGAGGTCGCGTGCGCGGAAGCGGTGGCCATCGAGGCGCGTGTTGCCGCTGAGGTCGAGAAGCATGTAGCTCGGACGCCTGCGTCCGAGAGACCGGACGTAGGCGTCCGGTCTACGATGGCCAGCCGAGCCGAACGGTTGGTCACGCTCGCGAAGGCGGAACTCGAAGCGCTGCGTGCCGAACAACAACTCGGCAACGTTGAGTTTGAAATCTCAAATTGGAAATCTCAAATCGCAGATCCGAAAAAAGAAGAAGCCAGGAAAGCCGCCGAGACCAAGCTCACTGCCGCTCGCGCCGCCGTCGAAGTTGCGAAGACCAACGCCGCGAAAGAGGACGCGAACTACACACCGCTTGGCCCGACGTATCCGACCACCAGCAGTGGCCGGCGACTCGCGCTGGCAAGGTGGATGACCGACAAAGACAACCCGCTGACCGCTCGCGTCGCGGTCAATCATGTCTGGAAGCGTCACTTCGGAACGGCGCTCGTGCCGAGCGTCGCCAACTTCGGACTCAACGGAAAACTGCCGACCCACCCTGCCCTGCTCGATTGGCTGGCGGTTGAATTTAGGGAATCCGGTTGGAGCCTGAAGCGCCTGCATCGGTTGATGGTGACGAGCGCGGCGTATCGCAGGAGTAGTGGCGAGGGACGAGGGGCGAGGGGCGAGCAAGACAGAAGTCCCGATCACCCGCCCCTCGCCCCTAACCCCTCGCCCCTCGCCACCGATCCCGACAACCGTTTCTATTGGCGAGCCAACGTACGTCGCATGGAAGCCGAAGTCGTACGCGACACGCTTTGGTCGTTGACTGTCGGTCTCGACCGATCGTTCAGCGGTCCCGAACTCGATCCGACTGTCGCCGACACGACTCCGCGACGGAGCCTCTATTTTCGACACACGCCTGACGATCAAGCGATGATGTTGGAACTCTTCGACGGCCCCTCCGCTGCCGAGTGCTTCGAGCGCACCGACAGCATCATGCCTCAGCAAGCGTTGGCGCTGGCCAACAGCCCGCTCGCGCTGATGCAGTCGCGAAAGTTGGCCCAATCGTTGTCGGAAGCTCCGGCAGGGACGGCGCTGACCAGCGATGCGGATTTCTTGCGAGCCGCGTTTGAGCGAGTCCTCAGCCGGACACCGAATGCCGATGAACTCGCGAAGACCGAGGCATTTTTGCAGCGGCAGACGGCCGCGTTGGCCGATCCGTCCAAACTGACTCGCACGACGACGGGCTTGAACAGCTCGCTGGCTCCGTCCACTGACCCGCGACTGCGAGCCAGAGAAAACCTCGTGCATGTGCTCCTGAACTATCACGAGTTCGTGACGATCCGCTGACTCAGGATCGGGGACGTAACAACTTCCCGAAGTCCAGTTAGCACGACGCGCAAGCGAGTGGTTCCGACCACGATCACTCGCTTGCGCGTCGTGCTATCTGCCCGTTGGGTTCAGGCTCACGCGATTTCTCGCAGCTTGAGATCGGACGTGATGCCGATGAAGAAGTCGTCGATGTTGGCGGTTGTGATTTGAGCGACGCCACCGATTCTGAGAATGGCGATCTCTTGTGCGGTGAAGGCGAACCCATCCGAGCCGCCGAATGTCCCGAGGGCCTGGCCGGTGATCGCGATGGCTCCGATCTTCGACTTGCTGACGGCGTCGTCTTTGACAGCCCCGCCGCTCATCTTGGCGTCGTCGGCCGTGCCGAACTTGGCGTCGGCTCCGGCGACAATGCCCGCGACGAGACTCGAAGCGATCCAGTCGCCAAGCACATTCACCGTTGTGATCTGAGCGTCGGCGTTCTTCGCGTTTCCGTTGATATCAACTCCCGCTTGGATCAGAGCGTTCTCGACGCGACCGTTGACGGTCAACGATCCGATCGCCACATCGGCCGCTCCGGCAGCGGTCGTCTGTTTGCCGCGGGCCGAGATGACCGCCACGTTCGTGTTATTGCCGACCACGCTCCCCTTGATGAGCACCGTGCCGAGATCGTCGCTGACGCGAATCGCGCCGTTGTGTGCGTACGTTGCCGAAGTATTGTCCACACCTGCGATCAGCGAGCCGCCCAGCGTGAGACTGATGATCCGGCCGGCTCCGAGGAAACCAGAGTTCTTCATGAACTCCGTGCCCGACGCGCTGCCACCGACAATGTCACCGAGGATGCTGACCGTCGTGATCTCGCCCAACGATTCAACACTGCCCGCCCCACTACCGCCGCCAATGATCGAACCGCCAATGGTGACGCCGGCAATTTTCTTGGGACTGCTGATTGAGGCCGTCCCATCACCGCCGCCGCCGACCACGCTGCCGGTGACCTTCACGGCTCCCATTTCCTTGCTCGATTTGATTCGCCCGCCACTCGAACCGCTGCCGCCGATGACCGAACCACCGATCGTCACGGCACCCATTTTTTCGGAGCTGACAATGATGGCGGAGTTTGATCCCGATCCGCCCTTCACATCACCGGTGACGCTGACGGGACCGAGGTCACTCGCGGCCTCGATCCGGGCGCTGTCGTCTCCCGCTCCCCCCTGAATCGAGCCGCCGACCGTCAGCCCCGCGATCTTGGATTGGCTCGATATCGAGGCGGAGTTGTTGCCGCCACTGCCGACAACATTGCCTGTGATTTTGAGCAAGCCCATGCCACCGACTGACTCGACTTTGCCGCTGCCGGCCGCGAGTCCTCCGATGAGCGATCCACCGATGGTGACGTTGCCGAGCGTGCCGCCACTCATGATGGATGCGTTGCCCATACCCGAATTCAACAAATTGCCGGCGACGTCTCCGGTAATCGTCACATTCCCAATACTCCCACCGGCCGCGGCGATAATGACACCGCTTAGAATGCCCTCACCACCGCGAACCGAGCCGCCGATCGTCAAGCTCGCAATTGACCCGTTGTTGATTCTGATATTGCCGGATTCGATCCCCGCACCTCCCGACAAGTTCCCCATGACGTTGACGGCTCCCATTCCTGAAACAGCAGACAACCTCCCACTCGCAGTGCCAAGGCCGCCAATGATGGAACCCTTGACCGTTACGTTTCCGGTCGTGGTTCCGCTGATCACAGAGCCGCTGGACACGCCGCCGCCGCCGACGATGTCCCCCTTGATGAGCACCGCTCCCGAAATCTTCGTCGCCTGGATATTCCCCGTCGAAGAAACGACTCCACCAATCAGCGAGCCATTGATCGTCACCGCGCCAAGATCGCCATAAACAATCACTCGCGCCTCTTTGATGTCCCCTTTCACCATCAACGAACCGAGTTTTGTGTTGATCTCAGAAACGAGGTCTGTTGCTCCGGTGCCAACGCCAAACCGCCCCAGCGACTGCACGATGAGACTGTTGGTGGCTCCGGCGAAAATCTGTCCGAGATCGCCGTCAATCGTCACGGTCCCCAGCGGTGCGTTGCTGAAGTTGGTGGAGAGCCGACCCAGCGTGGCAAATCCGTCGCCGCCGTTCACGGCACTCTTCGTGGCCGTGGTCGTGATGTTCGTCAACACCGCCGGCAATTGGCCCGCCAAGTCGATGTCGAGCAGCATCTGCTTGGTGTTGTTGTTGCCGTTGACCGCTCCCGCACCCGTGGAAAAATTGAAAACCGCATTCACATTGCCGGCGTTCAAAACCGGCTGGCTGAACTTCACGGTGACGTTGTCGCCGTCGAGGTCTTGATACGTCAGCGTGGTTGGACTGACCAACGTCGCCGGAATTTGCCGCACTTCCAACGACTCAACCTGCATCGGCTGCACACTTTCGCGAACTCGACGTGGTGAGCGGTTGGACGATCGGGACATGAAACGAGCGAAATTGAACATGATGGGAATTCCTTTGATTGGGTGTTGCAGCGTCACCCCTCGCGAACCTCGAGACGGGCCTCACCACCATCAACGCAATCCGGTTCCCATTCACACACAGAATCTCCGAATCGTTGGCCGGAACTCAGAGGTTGTCCGAAAAGTCCGTGGTTTGGCTCTCCCAGTCGAGCATTCCGCGAGAAAACGTCCGACTCGGAGAGTCTGTGAATGAATTGGCGAGCGGGGCGGCGTCAGCCCCCCGGTGGTCACGATGTCCGCTGAATACCGGGGGGCTGACGCC
>SYJG01000002.1 GCA_005798445.1 Planctomyces sp. | reverse complement strand
GTTCACGCGGCGGGGTGTGCTCACTACGACAGCCCGACCGAGGGAGTCACTCCGGCCGACATGCTGCGGCACATTCTGGGCGAAGACCTCAACGTCGGCTGCGTGCTGAGCTGGGGGCCCTGCTGGTACTCGCAGAAGCAATACTTCGAGGGGAAGACGTCGGCCCTCTCGCGGCCGAATTACCTGATGCGGTACGACATCGAGGTCAGCGGTTTCCCGTCGTCGCACGCCGGGCATCTCTGCCTGCTGCGGCTGACCGAGGACGACTACCCGAACACGAAGGTGCTCGAAGACTGGCCAAGCTGGACGCTCCCCGTGCTGAAGTGGGGCAAGGAGCAGGGCGGCGTCGTCGGCTACAGCCACAGCGGCTGGGGCCTGCAACTGCCAGACATCATGCCGGATGGTTCTCGCGAAATGTTGAAGGGCTACGGCTCCGCACCCGATGGTTGGAAAGGCAAAGCCGCCGACAAGCTTCCCGACTACGCGATGCCCCGCTTCGACGGCATCGGCGCGAACGAGTACGTCGTCACGGTCGCTCACGACGTCTGCCACTTCATCAGCGCGGTCGATACGCCGTCGATCTGGGAACTCAACGTCTGGTACCACACGCTCAACGCCGGCTTCCGAGCGAAGATCTCCGGAGAAACCGACTTCCCCTGCATCTACGGCGACAAAGTCGGCCTCGGCCGCATCTACGTGAAGCTCAACAAAGACCAGCCGCTCGATTTCGACAACTGGATTCTCGGAGTCCGCGACGGCCGCAGCTACTGCGGAGATGGATTGAGTCATGTGCTTGACTTCAAAGTGACCGACAACAACAACGACAAGAACACGGTGGCGCTCGGCGAGCCGGGGCCATCGAAGAAACTGAGCACGCTTGAACTCGACAAGCCTGGTGACGTGCATGTCAGCTTCGATGTCAACGCACTGCTCGCTGAAAAGATGAACGACACCACCGAGTCGATCCGCAATCGCCGCCTCGATGCGAAGCCGTACTGGCACATCGAACGCTGCCGAATCGGTCAAACTCGCGAGGTTCCGGTGGAGATTATCGTCAACGGAAAAGTCGCCGTGACGTCAAAACTCGCCGCCAATGGCATCACTCATTCGTCGAACTTCTATCTTCCGATCAAGCAATCCAGTTGGGTCGCCGTGCGCATCCTGCCGAGCGTCCACACGAACCCGATCTGGGTCGAAGTCGGTGGCCAACCGGTCCGAGCCAGCAAGAAGAGCATCGACTGGTGCAAACAAGCCGTCGAAGTCTGCTGGAACGCCAAGAAAAACCAAATCCGCGAACCCGAACGCGCTACCGCCAAAGCCGCCTACGACGAAGCCGCAAAAATCTACGAGGCTCGATTCAAAGAAGCGGTTACGGAGTGAAGTTCGTCGTTCGTGGCGAGCACGTTTTTTCGGGCGAGGATTCAGAATGCCGGTCATTAGCCGCTTTTTGGGAATCTCCATCGTGATGTATCATCGCGACTATGCCCCTCCGCACTTTCATGCGAAATATGGAGAAGCCGAAGCGACTGTAGAAATTTAAACTGGCATTGCGACCGGTAGCCTGTCACATCGAATCATCTCGCTGGTCAACGAATGGCGTGAGCTTCATCAAACCGAATTGCTGGAAGATTGGGATCTGGCTCGGCACAACAAGACCCTTTCCTCCATTGGACTGAAACATGATTCTGCATGTGTGTGAAGCGCGGTACGTTCGCGACTATGTCGTGTGGCTCCGTTTCAACGACGACACCGAGGGCGAAGTCGATCTACAATATGAGCTCTACGGCGAAGTCTTTGAGCCACTCCGAGACATCACTGAATTCCGTCGACTGCGATTCGATCCTGAGCTACACACGATCGCTTGGCCCAACTCCGCAGACTTCGCACCGGAATTTCTTCACGAACGCTTGGCAGTGTCGGTGTAGTCGATCCGCGCCGTACGCAGGCGAGCGGTGACTGCGTGTTTTCGTCACGACAGGGTTGATACCCTCTGTGGCGAATTCAGCCATTCCTCTTGCGGAGCAGCATCATGCGTTTGACGTGGCTTTCAGCGTTCGTCGCCATTCTGTGTTCTGCCACTTGTGTCCCGGCCTTTGCTGATGGTCCGGCGGACAATCAAACTGAGAAAGTTCGCCCCATTCCACCGGCGGGCATCGAAGTGCCCGAGGACGAACGCGACGATTTGGAAGATGGCCTCAAAAAGCTCAAAGCGGCCATCGACGAACTTGCCCAGAAGAAGGATGCTCGGACACAGGAGTTGTTGCCGGATGTGCTGATTTATCAAAAGGCCGTTAACGACGCGCTGACCTACCACGAGTTTTTCAAGCCACAGGAAATCAACACAGCGAAATCGCTGCTCAACGACGGACTGGCTCGCGCGGAGCAACTGAAACGCGGCGAGGCTCCGTGGACGACGGCGACGGGACTTGTGCCGCGCGGGTACGTCTCGAAGATCGACGGCAGCGTGCAGCCGTATGGACTGGTCGTGCCGGAATCGTTCACTCCGACCGGGCCGCATCGCTGGCGGTTGGATTTGTGGTTTCACGGCCGAGGCGAAGTGCTCAGCGAGGTCAACTTCCTGGAGGACCGTCGCAAGAACAAGGGGCAGTTCACTCCGACCGACACGATCGTGCTTCACCCCTACGGCCGTTACTGCAACGCGAACAAGCTGGCGGGTGAGATCGACTCGCTCGAAGCGATCGAGTCCGTGAAGCGTCGCTATCGGATCGACGATGACCGCATCGCCGTGCGAGGGTTCTCGATGGGGGGAGCCGCGTGCTGGCAATTCGCGGTGCATTACACCGACCGCTGGGCGGCGGCGGCTCCGGGAGCTGGGTTCTCGGAGACGCCCGACTTTTTGAAAGTCTTCCAAAACGAGACGCTCGAACCGACGTGGTACGAGCAAAAGCTGTGGCACATGTACGACTGCACGGACTGGGCTGCGAATCTTGCGCAGCTTCCGACGGTCGCCTACAGCGGCGACAAGGATCGTCAGAAGCAAGCGGCGGACATCATGGCCACCGCGCTCAAGGCCGAAGGGATCGAGCTGACACACCTCATCGGACCGGACACGGCTCACGCCTATCACCCGGCGGCGAAAGTCGAGATCGACCGCCGCATGGACAGCATTATGGCCCTCGGCCGCAATCCGCTGCCGCTGGACGTGCGCTTCACGACCTACACGCTCCGTTATCCCCGCATGAATTGGGTCACGGTCAACGAACTCGGCGAGCATTGGGAGAAAGGCTCGGTGCGAGCGTCCATCCACCCCAATCCGCTTTCGACCGAGATCATTCTTAACACGGCCAACGTCACCGGGTTGACGCTTTCGATTCCGGCGGGACTGGCACCGTTCAGTCTCGACTCGCCGGTCACGGTGCTGGTCCACGACGGCGGGCCGGAGCAATCATTGGCGGCTCCGAAGCCCGGCTCGGATCGTTCGTGGCAAGTGACGCTCCACAAGCAGGGGAAGGACTGGAAAGTTGGTGCGCGACCGGCCGATGGACTCCGCAAGCGACACGGCTTGCAAGGTCCGATCGACGATGCGTTTCTGGACTCATTCGTCTTCGTCCGTCCGACCGGCAAGTCGTCGCACGAAGCGATCGAGAAGTGGACGCAGTCGGAACTCAGCCACGCGATCGTTCATTGGCGGCAACAGTTCCGAGGTCAGGCTCAGGTGAAAGACGACACGGCGATCACGGAGGCCGACATCGCCAACAGCAACCTTGTGCTGTGGGGCGATCCGACGAGCAACGCGGTCCTGAAAAAGATCGCCGACAAACTGCCGATCCGCTGGGGCGACGCCGAAGTCGTGGTCGGTGACCGCAAGTTCGCGGCCGATCATCACGCCGCGATCGCGATTTACCCGAACCCGCTCAACCCGAATCGGTACGTCGTGCTCAACAGCAGCTTCACTTATCGCGAGTACGATTACCTCAACAACGCTCGGCAAATCCCGAAGTTGCCAGATTGGGCAATCGTCGATGTCCGCACTCCGCCGAATGCCCGCTACCCCGGCAAGGTTGTCGATGCCGACTTCTTCGACGAACGCTGGCAACTCAAGCCGGCACGCTCGGAATGAAAAACGTTTGTCAGACGCAGAAGGCTTAGCGTCTGGGAGGGCGAGGCTCCTGCCGAGCCGGTGGTTGGCAGTTCGCTTGAGATCGGTTCCGTTGTTCATGGCGGTCTGCCAACTACTGGCTCGGCGGGAGCCTCGCCCTCCCGATTCAGAACACAACACCTGGAGGAATCATGAGGCTCTCTCTTCTTGTCATCTTGTGCTTCACCACGGCATTGAACGCGGACGACAAAGTCCTCAACTGGGTGAAAGTCACCGACAAAGCCGGTTGGCAGCCGCGAGACTCGCAAGGCGAGGTCGTCTTCAAAGATCAGTTGTGGATCTTCGGCGGCTGGTTCGATTCGTATCACGCTCCGCCACGCGACGTCTGGAGTTCACCTGATGGCAAGACCTGGAAGAAGATCACCGACGACGCTCCGTGGAAGCACAGCGACTTGCCGATGACGCTGACGTTTCAGGACAAAATGTGGTTCATGGGAGGCTGGTACAACGGCCGCTTGCCGGGGCACTCGGCGAGCAACGAAGTCTGGTGGTCCACCGACGGAACCAAGTGGGAACAAGCGACCGCGAAGGCCGGCTGGACTCCGCGCATCGCGGCAGCGGTCGTTGAGTTCAAGGGCCGGATGTGGATGCTCGGCGGGACCGAGAACTACTACTTCGGCGACGACAGCAGTTTGAAGAACGACGTTTGGTCGTCAGCCGACGGCAAGGAGTGGAAGCAGCACACGGCCAACGCCGGATGGTCGCCGCGAGCGTATCACCAGGCGGCGGTGCTCAACGGCAAGATGTACGTCTTCGGCGGCGGCAACTACGTCCCGAAATATCACGGAGTCAACGACGTCTGGTGCTCGGACGATGGCGAGCATTGGACGCGGCTGACCGAACACGCCGGCTGGTCGCCGAGGCTGTGGTTCTCGTCGGTCGTGTACCGCGATCAC
Source organism: Planctomyces sp. (assembly GCA_005798445.1). GTDB lineage: Bacteria > Planctomycetota > Planctomycetia > Planctomycetales > Planctomycetaceae > SXKJ01. Next base: position 19,450 of record SYJG01000002.1, on the reverse strand, counting down.
ATCTGGGTGTTCGGCGGTTGGTCAAACAATCCGTCGAAGAATTGGGGCGACGTCTGGTACTCGAAGGACGGCAAGGACTGGAAGCAACTCAAATCCGACGTGACTTGGAAAGAGCGGCACGAACACTCCGGCTACGTCTTCCAGGACAAACTCTGGCTTGCCGGCGGCCACGCACAACCGCTCAGCAGCGAGGTGTGGTCGCTGGAGCTGCCGAAGGACTTCGGGAAGTAGTCCGTGCCGCGTTCGGCGCGGGTCTCGCGTTCGGCGCGGGTCTCCCGTTCGGCGCGGGTCTCCCGTTCGGCGCGGGTCTCGCGTTCGGCGCGGGTCTCCCGACCCGTTCGGCGCGGGTCTCCCGACCCCGCCGCCTTGGCGACCGAAGGTCTCCCTGAAGCACGCGGTATTTGGAGACCTGCGGTCGGTCGTCTCGGTGGGGTCAGGAGCCCCTCACCGAGCGCGGCTCAACTGACGAGCGTGCGTCCGGCATCGCAAGGATCGGCCACGGGCTGATCGCGGCGAGTTGTCGAGCTTCGGCCTCGGTCGGCACGAAGAGCACGACGTCGTCGTGAGCCGCGTCGGTCAAATCGAGATCGTGCGGCACTCGCCATTCGGCTTCCTGCGACCAGTCGAGGAGTTTCGCTCCGCGACGCGCACGAGTTCCCTGCAACTGGAAGAACGGTCGCTCGGAGTTCGACAAGCACGACCAGCGGTCATCGTCGCCGTAGATCACGGGCTTCGCTCCGAGTGCGAGCAGCCAATCGCGGCGAACGCACAGTCCGTAGGCTTCGCAATCCCAGCGACCGCGATGAGCGCGAAACGTGCGCTGACCGGCGAGTTCATCCAGAGTGTTGGCCGAAAAACTGACAACCGCCACTCCACCACGAATGCCGTTGGACGACGCGATCAACCGTCGCTGCTGTGCGATTCGTGACAACGTCACGAACGCCGAATGGCTGCCGGCCTCTCTTCGCAGCAAGAGGTCGTCGATGAAGTCCTCTTCGGATTGATCGGGCCACGGACCGTCTCGCCGTCGAGTCCAATGCACGAAGTACTCGCCGTCCGCCCAAGGGAGGTCGGTCAACGTGGGGCACGTTTCCAACGTGCCCGTCCCTTGCGGCGATGCAAGCACGTTGGAAACGTGCTCCACGAACAGCCACCAGCCGACGGCTCCGAGCGATTGCAATTCGGCGGCGACATCGGCCGAAACCAACGCCTCGCCGAGCGCCAACCAAACCGAAGCCGGTGGCCATGCGGAGTCCGACAATCTCGCTCGCAGGAGCCGATGCAGGTTCCCGTTCGGCCGCACCTGCAACGCGAAGACTTGATCCGCCGCCGCAATCAACACACGGTCGCTGAGCGGCAATGAATCGTCCCCCCACCGGGCTTGTCCCGGTGGTTCATTGGCTTTTGCACTACTCGAAGTCTCAGGCAAGTCCGGGTAGTGCGAAGGCCAACAAGCCACCGGGGCAAGCCCGGTGGGGGTATTTTCGCAAGCGCTGAGCGGCGACACGAACACGTCCGACCGCGCGGCGTCTGGTTCTGTGGATTCCTGCGCGAGGCCGCTTCGCCAAAGCTGATGTCGCAACCGCGTTAGCCAATCGACCAGCGTGCGGCGTTCGTCGAGATGCACTCGCAGGCGACGCAGTCCGAACAGGATGGCCGCTCGTTCGAGAAACCGATCGACCGTCGTGCCAGAAGTTGTCAGCAACAGGTCTCGCTGGGGATCGAGTTTCGCCGTCGCGGAACGGAGGACCGCGAACCAATCCGGCCGCTCGTCGATGGCTCGACACAATCGCGAGCTGACCCAGGCGACTTTGCGTCCTTCGGGAAGGCCGCTCGGCCACCACATCAATCGCGGCCCCAGCCAGCGTTCCAACGGCCGAGCTTCACACTCCGGCCAGCCGAGTGTCAGCTTGGCTTCGCACCGCATCGCTTCGTCCAACACATCCGCCCAAAGAGGACGCGGATCGCTGCTGGCTTTGGTCTTGCTGGTTTTGAGGCGAGCCTGCGTTTCCATTCGCTGCCGCGCTGCCTCGATCAAGAGGGGCAAAACGTCCGCACCGAGCGGCAGCACCGCAAATGACTTGGACCCTTTGTCATCCCTGCTCAACCACCCCGAAGCAATCAGAGCCTCCACAAGCCCGGTCATTCCATGTCCTCGTCGTCGTCAACAACTAGGACGATGCTAACACAGAGCCACTGCGAGTTTCATTCGCAGGAACGACTACGTTCACTTGCTGGACCTTCTGCAAGAAACCCGTTATCTCGGAAAACCGTAATGCGCGGCCGGTCAAGTGCAACGGCTTGTTCGGCCCAGCTCACCCGTTCACTTGTACTCCGACCGCGGCTTTTGCCGCAGCGTTGGCAACTGGCACAAAGCGTGGAGAGCCAACAGCATGGCCAGGTCCGCCAATTTGAATAACAGCACACGATCCAGGTCTGTTTCCCCCCAAGCCACGAGAGAATAACGGGAGGAGAGTATAAACCACGCATAAAAAAACAGGCCGACCATTGGGAAGCCCGACAAGAACTTCCCAATCGCCATCGTCATTAAATGGTAGAACAACGACAGCAAATCGAAGAAGACGCCAATGGCCAGCAACCCAATTGTCACCTTGCGGTGGTACTCGTCCGGGAGGAACCAGGCACCCATGCTTGAGGCTACCACAATGGCCAAACAGCCGCCGAGTTCCACATAGGGCCGAACTTTGTTGGAATTAAGCGGCATGGATCGATGTCCGTCGTACAAAGGCCGAACACTTATGTGAGCTGCACGCAATTTTGTTGTAGGGCGACAGTCAAGCTGGTTGAGTGAACCAGAGGCCAAACTACCGTCCGCAAAATGATTTGGCTAGCGGCGTGTGGAGCAAACGCAGGACAGGCTGGAAGTTCAAAATGGGGGCACGCTCTGACCATCGGGAAGGGCGTGCGTACTGCGGGTGACTCGTAGTGCCACGCCCTTCCCGATGGTCAGGGGCCTGCCACCCGCCCCGCCGAAAACGACGATCGACAGCCCGGAACACGCCGCACAGACTTCGTCAGTTGAGTGCCAGGTTAAGCGACATCATCGGTTCCTGACCCGCCTTTCGGCTGGCGTTTCTCGTGCCGACGAACGGCTAGATTGTAGGCCTCAGCGAGAAGAGAACGCACTGTCTCCATGGTCTCCTCCGGGTTCAATACACAGACGAAGTTCTGTGCCGCATACTCCGGGTGCGGCATGATCTTGTCCAGCACCGTGAAATCGTAGGAACTGTCATCGACCTTGCTTGAGCCGAAGAGGGCTTGAAACGTTTCACGAGAGATGCCGATGTTCAGCCGGAAGACCCCTGGCCGGTCTAGCTTGGAAACTCGGTCATAGTCGTTGTCCGATGAGGTAAGCGTGGCGAACGGACGCATGCGTTCGTCAGCGTAGAAGAAGAACTCGTAGCCGAAGGCCTCGGTGATTTCGACTCCTGAGAACGTATCGAGGATGTGACTCACGATAGCCTTCGCGTCCATGTCCTTCTCCTGACCGGTACCGACTATACCCCGCGCGGTCTCGAACGAGACGTCTTGGAGAGCGGTAGGGCGTTAGCCCTCCGAGTCAATCCAGGTCGAATCACTCGGAGGGCTGACGCCCTGCCGCTCGCCGAATCTCTCATCACACTCCACGAGAGGTATAACAGTTAAGTGTGCCGCACGCGGCTTTTGTGCTGGCGGCAGTTAAAACTGACTGAGTGAACGGATTCGCAAACTACCACCAACAAAATGATTTGCCTAGCGGCGTGCAGAACAAACAGCGTCAGTCTCGTCTGAGATAGGTCGCGTACGCCCCATCTCAAATAGCCACGCATGCAGTATCGCCACGGTCGCCAGACCGTGGGTGAAGCGATCCCACGCTCTAGCGAGCGTGGCGACATCCGAAAAACGTGATCCGACACGCCACTCCCCAAAGCGTCCGCTCTTTCGGTGATCAGGCCAGCGGCACGCCGACACCGTGCTTCGTCGGTGCGGACTGGTACTCTTCGAGGGCTTTGGGCAGCAAGGCTTTCAGAGCGGCGGCGCGAGTTGCGTCGGAGGGGTGCGTCGAGGCGAACTCTGGCGGTGCATCGCCGCTCTTGGCCGCTCCGAAGCGTTCCCAGAACTTCGGAGCTTCGTTCGGGTCGTAGCCGGCTTGAGACATGATGTGGATGCCCATTTCGTCGGCTTCGGATTCGTGCGAGCGGCTATAGGGCAGGACGACACCGTATTTGGTTCCGAAGTTGTAGACGGCCATGAAGGCCTGCTCTTTGTCGGCGGCTTTCCGTTTCACGACCGCTTGCAGGAATTTTCCGCCGCCATCGACTCCCATTTGCTGAGTCATCCGCTCGCCGCCGTGACGTGCGAGGGCATGGGAAATCTCATGCGACATGACGACCGCGACGCCCGCCTCGTTCTGGCAGACCGGCAGGATGCCTTCGTAGAACGCGACCTTGCCACCGGGAAGGCAGAAGGCGTTCTGCGTTTGATCGGCGATGACGGTGAACTCCCAGTCGAAGTTTGTGCCGAGGTTTTGCTGTTTCGCGGCGGCGGCCAAACGTTGTCCAACGCGTGTGACGACTTCGTTGTACTTGGCGTTTGTCGAGAGCTTGTTCTTGGTTTTGACTTCGTCGTAGGCGGCGACGCCCATCTGGACTTCTTGAGACTCGGGGATGAGCAGCAGTTGTCGGCGCTGCGTGATCGGCGTTGTCCGGCATCCGAAGCACGAGCAGAGGCCGAATCCGGTGGGGATCATCCAGTTCAGGAATTCGCGGCGGTCGAGTTGGTGATTGGCCATCGTCACGTCCTTGTGAGAAGCGATTGATGATTGGTGATTGGCTGCTGGCTATTTGTTATTGGGCTGCTGGCCGGCGGCCGGTTGGATGGTCTTGGGAGTGGGCTTCTTCTTTTTGCCGAAGAGGCTGCCCAGGTCTTCGATCGTGTTCTCGACGTCATTGGCTTGTTGAACTCCGGACTTCGGTTCGTCGTTCGGTTGCAGTCCGAACTTCGGCAGCTTGACGTCCGGTTTGGGCAGCGGCAGCGCCTTGCCGATTCCGTTCAGGTCGAGCGGCTTCTTCGGATCGATTGGCAGTCCGCCCAGCCCTTTGATGTCCAGCTTGGCCGGCAGTTTGATCCCGAATGATTGGGCGATCTCTTGGATCTCACCTTTGTTGAGGTTCAGTTGCCCGGTGAGTTTCTGGATTTGTCCGTTGTACAACGCCGTCAGCTTCTCGGATTGCTTCGTCGTCTCTTGCTGGAAACGGACGAGCAGTTTTTGACGGCCGTTCTCCAGTTCACGAGCGAACGCCGTGTTGATGCCGGACGAGAGATCGTGTCCGAGGTTCGATCGCAGCTTGAACTGTGGCTTGAGTGCGGTTCCCGAAAGCTGCATCTGTGCGTCGATCTTGTGGATGCCACTGACGACTTCTTGGATGACGCCGAGCACTCGTTCGTCTCCGTTGAAACGCTTCGTGCCGAGCTTCGCGTTGATCGATTCGAGGGCTTGTCGGTAGTCGATGTGCCCTTCGAGGTCGTCGCCAACGAGCTTGAGGTTCGCGACACAAGTCGATGCGCGGCTGACCATCGCCAGTTGAATCGACTCCGGCTTGCCGATGTCTCGCTCTTCGGGACGAGGCTCGTCGTAGGACAGCAGCAGTTGGTGCTCCGGCACGTCCTTCGTGTAGTCGAGGACGGCTTTGAGTTGCACAGCCAGTAGGTCAGGCTTTCCAGCCTGACCCGATACGAGTTGGACTTCACTGGAGCTTGGAGTCGCTGGAGCGTTCGGGTCAGCCTGGAAAGGCTGACCTACGGCTTTGATGTGAACCTTGATTGGCTTGCCGTGAATCTTCGGATTGCTGGTGATGCCGGAGATCGAACCGTTGAACGCCAGTCGCTCGCCGCTGAAGTCTCCTTGGCCATCGACGTTGAGCAACCGGATCAGCATCAACGGCAGCTCGTTCTTGCGAGCGAACAGGATGTCCTCGCCTCGGTAACGCTGCGGCTTCGGCGCGTCAGTCGCGAGTTGAATTCGCTCGCGAATGAATTTCGCCCAACCGATCGCAGTCTCCAGCCGATGAGTCAGTTCCGGGCCTAGTAGCAACTCGGTGACTTCATTCGGGTCGAGATTCAGCAGGTCGGCCTTCTCTTTGATCTTGGCGAGGTCATTGGATTTGGCATCGTTGAGAGCGTTCCGGTCGTCTTGAGCCTGTCGCATTGTCCGCGCGAGCTGTTGCTTGACCTGTTCGAGATCCTTCAGGAGTTGTTCGACGTCCTTCGCCGCATTGCGATAGCGCTCGACCTTTTCGAACTCGTTGCCACCTTTGATCGTCACCGATTTGCGCAGCTCGTCGATCCGTTGCTTGAGAGCCTTGAGTTCGTCCTCGTACTGGCCGAATTCTTTCGGCCAGCGTTCTTCGAGTTCCTGTCCGAGCCGGACAGTCTCGAACTGATTCGGATCGAAGTCGAGCTTGGCACGATCTACGAGTCCTGCCAGCCAATCCTTGCCGCGTGAGAGCAACTCGTGCTTGATGTTCTCCAGCATCTTGCTGTCCGAGTCGTCTGACAGGTCCGGTTCTTCGCCCGGCAGCAGACCGGAGTCGGCTCGCTTGGTGCCCCACTGCAAGCCGCTGACGCTGGCCTCTTCGAGGATGTAGTTTCGCTTGAGCAGTGGCTGTAATTCGACTTTCGCTTGCAGGCCCGTGAACTCGACAAGGTTTGTTCCCGGATGCTTGCGGTCAGCGACTTGCACGTTCGTCGCCTTGACCGTCGGAGCGAAGAAAGTCGTCTCCAGTCCAGCGAGTTCGACCTTCGCGCGAGCGGCTCGCTGACCAGAGTAGATCATGCCGCGTCGCAGCATTGGGTCGAAGCCGTATTGAAAAAATGCCCACACGAGTCCGATCAAGATTGCTCGCGGCAGCAAGTAGGTCCAACGCATGAGTTCATCCTTGAAGTAGGTCAGCCTTTCCAGGCTGACTCGAACGGCGATCGATGCCGTTTTGCCAATTCGGGTCAGGCTGGAAAGCCTGACCTACGGCTACGCCAATTTACCTGTGAGTTCGCCGCCCCAGAGGAGCGAGACCAATCGAAATCGTTGTGCCCAGGTCACCAACCGGGGTGTCAGCAATCCGAAGATCGGCCGGCTGAGGAAATACAGCGGCACGAACGCGGCCAGCCCCAGCAAAAAACTGCCAAGCACGACGGTGTTGTTGAAGTCGGTCCAGGGGAGCAGTGCCGTGTCGTATGCCGTTTCCCAGAGTGGCCGGAGGGCTTCGTTTTTCAACAGGAACTCGCCGATGCGATGCGTGATCGGGTCGAGCAACATCCCGGCCCACGAGGTCACGAAGACCGTGGCCAAGCCAACGCCGAGGTTCACTCGCAGCGAGCACATCAGCATCATCAGGCTGATTGCCAGCAGGTTGCCTTTCGGCACGAGGCCGACCAGCACCCCCAAGGCGAAACCGAAAGCCATTTGTCGCGGTGTCGCATCGACGACCAGCGCCTTGAAAAACAGCCGGAACGGCCTGAGCACGAACATGCACAGTCTCCGAAGGAAAAGTAGTGAGTGGGGAAGTTCAACTCTCGCTAGGACGGCGAAAGGGGATATTCAGGGAGGATGAGAGCAATCGAGGATCAGAACGATCCGCAGGAAGGGGCAGGACGGTATCGAAGAATCGGCTGTCGGGGCAACAGGAGTTGAATCGAGTTACGGGACGAGTCGAAGAGGTTCACGCGGCTTTGTGATTCGAAGAGCTGGCAGGTTGCGAGACACTGACCGTTGCCGGTCCGCGCAGGTTCACATCCATTTGTGGGAACGGAATCTCGATACCCGCTTGATCCATTGCGAGCTTCACGGCTCGAAGCGTGCGCTGTTTGACGAGACCGAAGTCGGCGGTGGTCGTCCACGCACGAACCGACCAATTCACCGACGAATTACCCAGCTCGAGCAGCACGACTTCGGGAACTGGGTCAGACAAGATGCCAGGGACCGCACAGACAGATCGCATCAAAACTTCGTAGGTCTGATCGATGTCGGCGGCGTAGCCAGCTCCGACGGTGATTTCGACTCGGCGAGTCAGATGGAACGACGTGTTCTCGATCGTGTTGCCGAAGATCGAGGCGTTGGGGATCAAGATCCGCCGATTGTCGGGTGTGTCGAGTGTCGTCGTGAGCAAATCAATCTCATCGACCTTGCCCGTCTGACTGCCGACCACAATCACATCGCCGACTTTGTACGGCCGGAACATCAGCAGCATGATTCCCGCCGAGAAATTGCTGAGCGCTCCCTGAAACGCCAACCCAATCGCAAAGCCGACCGCGCCAATCGCCGCCGCGAAGCTGGTTGTCTCGACTTTGAAAATCCCCAGGCAGACAACCACCGCCAGTACCAACACGCTCCACCAAGCGAACTTGGTCAAGAATCGGGAGAGGGTCTCGTCAATCTTGGCAATCTTCAGACTGCGGTAGGTCATGCGGCTGACCCAGCCCGCCAGCACCCAGCCACCGAACAAGACGGCCAATGCGCCGACAACTTTTCCAGCGTGTGCTCCGACATGTTCGTGGTCGAGCCACTTGTTCCAGTCGATGTTCCACCACGCATCCGCAGTACCGGACGCTCCAGTCGTCGGGTTGCTGGCACCCTCATTGGCAAGTAAAGATTTTGGATCGGCCATCGTGTCTCCTGCGATTCCTTTCGACGGTTGAACGAGGGGAGCGGACGATAGCAATGAGCTTGCCGATGTGGGAAGACGATTTTTTGGCCGGCATGATCGGCAGATTTTGCCGAGAGCGCGGCAATGTCTGCGGATCGGCGAGCGAACGCGGGACGCGGCAGAATCATCGCGAGAGCCGCCCGGCGACGTCCGATGTTAGTGGGACGTGCTTGCTCGGAATCTCTCGCGGCGATCGCCGGCCGGGAGCACTCAATCCGCGACGACGCTGCGCTCGGCGACTCGAAGGTGAATGATGGGCCTGGGTGGCTCGAAAATGTTGGACGACCGACGCCGGCGACGTTTGGTTCTGGAAACGGAACTGGATGACTCTGCGTTGGCTCGCTCGCCGGAAGACGCGAACGTCTCATCAACCCAAGAGACAGTGCCGCCTGATCTGTGGATGTTTCTGCCGCAGGTCGTCCCTCAAAAGCTTTGGAAATGTTGGGCGGCTGGTGCTGTCGCCGCTGTTGGCTTCCTGGGAACGCTGATCGCCTGGCTGTCCGCAGAGGACGCCTCCTCGTCTGGCTCGGTTATGGGAGACCTGATCGTACCGTTCGCCGACCGCTTGCTGCGCGGCAGCGGAGCCGTGGCTTGGTGGCTCGCCGCACAAATGAGCTGCGTCGTGTGGTGGGTCCGCTCTCGCAGTCGGCTCGATTACGGCGGACGCTTCCATGTCTGGGGTTGGTCGGCAGCGGGGTTCGTCGCGGCCGCCGCGCTGAGCCTGACGGACGCTCATCGCTCGGTCGCTCAGATCGTGGCCTGGACATTCACGGGGGCCACCGCGAATTCGATGGGGATGACTGCGTTATGGCTACTGCCTCTGTTGGTCGCTGGTATGACCTGGTGGGCGACTTTGGGAGCAGAATTTCGGAATGACCTCGCGAGTCGCGTGTTGCATTCCTTCTCGGCGATCGCCGCGCTATCACTAATGAGTGTCGAGTTGTATGCCGTGCGGATGGGAGACACGACGACGTCTGATTTCCTCAGCCGATTTACACTCACGACTTTGCAGTGGACCAACTTGATGTCGGTCTGGCTGCATCTGCGACACGTCGTCCACGTCTCTGCAGACCCGCCGAGCTTGCGTGCTTCCGGCTGGCTGACGGCATGGCGCTACGGCCCTAGCCGCATGGTGGCAGCAATGACCCGACGGACTCCAGAAGTGTCGGAGATTGAAGAGGCTCAATCCCGCATCCGGGTCGAGGCTGCTGACGGCACGTCGCAAGAAGTTCGCATCGACGAGCCGGAGGCCACGCCGAAAGGTCCGACGAAGAGAACTCGGCAAGCCGCGCGAAGGTAGACGTATTTCTTGAACCCATCGGCGTGAAGCGAAGAGATTTGTCGTTGGTTATTGGTCGTTGATCATTGGTTATCCGCCGAAACAAAAATGGCCACTGATCAACGACCCATAACCAACGACCATTTCCTTTTTCATTCCCGACCCACCAAACGATTGCTCCGCCGCGCTACAACGTCGGCACAAACGCCATCAGATACCGATCCTCGTGCGGGCGGTAAAAGCCGTGAATGTGCTCGCGGATGGTGAAGCCCAGGCTTTGATAGAGCTTCACAGCCGGCGCGTTGTTCGGATCGACCGTCAGCAGTACGGGGACATCGGCTTGGGCGAGCGCCGCCTTCATCAGTTGCGTACCGACGCCGGTCCCTCGGCAGTCCGGGTGGACCATGATCTTGTGCAGAAACAGCTCGCCCCGTTTAGTCGGGAATTGGACGAGCGATCCGGCGATGTCTTGTGATTCTCGCAGCGGCGGATCTGCGATTCGACGCGCAACGAGCAGCGTGGCTGTGTCGCTCCAGACTCGCCAGATGTGTTCACCATCCGGGATGAAAACGTTGGGAACAGCGGGCCAGGCGAGTCGATCAAGGGCGGCAACGTTCAGATAGTCGGTTGACTGTGCGGATTCAATGCGGATCGGCATGTGAGGTTCCATCAAGAAAATTGCCGGTGTGTTCCAGACAAAGTGAAAGTGCCGGGGCCACATCCTTGTCAAGACGACCGTTCGCCGAATCTCTCATGACACCTCTCGCGAGATATCACCACGACGCGAAATCAGTCGGCCAGCTTGATTTCATCGGCTTCTGCCGCAGGATTCTCTGACTCCGTTTTCTCAGGTTCAGGTGCCGGCGGCGGCTTGTCTTGGCCGAGTTCTGGTTTGCCGATGAATTGCGCGATCGCACGGCGAGTGATTTGAGTCACCGTGAGTTGGTGCTGGTGCGAGTAAATCACCAGAGCGTCAAACAGCGGATGCGTGATCGCGTGACGGAAACCGACGAACTGAAAGAAGTCGTACTCGTCTGGGTGCGAGAAAGGGACCGGCCCTCCTGCGGCAGCGATCTCACCTTTCATGTGATAGAGCGGGTCGTCCTCGTCATCGATTGGGGCCGTGGTTTTCGCCGCATTCGATTTCGCCGGAGCCGATGGCGTCGTCGGGGTGGCTGCTGCCGATTCCGACTGGTTTTCTTTGGAGGGCAGAAGTCCCTTCCATCGATCCGCCGCAACCCACTTGCCATCCGTGCCGGAACGGACGAGCGTGTCGGGTTGAATTTGCCCGATTTGAACTTTCTCCATCAACTCCGCCGATGTGAGCGGACCGATCTCGGCCCCCATGACTTGGAAGTACCACGGCTTCGCCATGTGAGCCTCCGAACGGAAGAAAAAATCCAACCTGTCTGTTGACGACCAACCGGGCAGGTTGAAAGCCTGCTCGACACATTCACGCCTCAAAACTCGCCGATGGGCTCTTTCCCGTTGCGCGTCACCAGGGCTTTCAAGGTCTCGATGTTGATTTTGTCCGCAATCATGCGGACAGAACCGTCGGTCATTAAGGTGAGAAAGCCGCCGTCTCGGGAGTCCTTCAGAAACAGCAACGGCTTCTTGAAGTCGATCACGATGTCCTCCGGCTTGGTCCAAATTACGGCGGAATCTGAGCGAGCTTCGACTGCCAGAATCGTATTGCTGGTGCCATCGCGAATCTCAGAAAACCTCGTCCCTTCTTTGATACCCAGCGACCCCTCGGCATTGGCGGGACTGACGAAACGGGTCTTGCCTTTCTTGGCCAAATCTTCGTCGCCAGCGGACGAAAACACGGCGGGCATTTTGTCGATCAACGGCTTGTTGTGTTCGCTGTCCCACGGTTCGTCGAGATGGAACTGCTGGTACAAATCGTTCGCCTCCAGGTACGGCAACAGTTTGACGCGCCAACTCAGCAAGGCTTTGCCCTTCTTGTCAGAAACGGCTCGTTGCGGAAGCCGCTTATGTGTGTCGGCATAATTGTGAAATGCCAGTCCGATCATCTTGAGGTTGTTCTTGGGATCGCCCTGGCGAGCCACGACAGGACGGGCAGGAGCGAGCGGTGCCGCCGCGACAGCGACTGCTGGTGGGACGGCATTAATCGCACCGAAGTCAACGGCTTCGCCACCGCCCCGCGTGAATAACGCTTTGAGAATGTTGACGTCGATGTTGTCGCTGATGAAGCGGACGGAACCATCGCACATCAGAATGTGAAATCCACCCACAAGTGCAGATTTCAGACCCTTGATCGGGTCTTTGAAATCGACTTCCAGATCATCCGGTTTGGTCCAGATGACCGCGGCGTTGCGATGTGCTTCGACTACGAGAATTGTGTTGCTCGTCCCGTCCGTGATGTTCTGAATCTTCATCCCTTCACTCCCCTCGAACGCAGTCCCCTTGCCGGTCGGCACGAGATAGACCGTCTTGCCATCACTCGCGAGATCAGCGTGAGTCGGCTGCACATAGACACCCGGAATCTGTTTGATGAACTGTTTGTTGTGGTCGCTGTCCCACGGTTCGTCGAGATGGAATTGTTGATAGAGTGCAGCATGATCGATGAAAGGCAGGATGTGGACTCGCCAGCTCAAAAGCTTTTTGTCCTTCTTGTCGACGGACGCTGCGGGGGGGAATACGCGGTACGAGTCGTGGTAGTTGTGCATCGCCAGGCCGATCTGCTTCAGATTGTTTTTGGCTTGTGAGCGTCGAGCTGCCTCACGAGCTTGCTGCACGGCCGGCAGCAGCAACGCTACTCCGACGGCGATGACGGCGGGACTGGCTCCGACTCCGCTGGGGAAGACGCCGTGGCTTTCGGTCTTCCATCCGTTTGACGTGCGGCCCATTGTGGTGACAGTGGGCAGCAAATGTTGCTCGATGTCGCCGATCGGCGGCAGCGGTGGCATGTTGAAATTGATCCCTTGCTGAGCCAACTGCCCCAGCATCATCGGGCCAAATGTGTTGACCAGGGTGTAGGCTGATTGGAGGCCCGGTTTCGGATCGGAGTAACTGACGATGAGCGGTTTGGAATTCCATTGAAATGCCGCCTTGACGTGTTCGTTGTCTGCCAGTGAACCTTTCGACGTGCCTGCGAGGTGCCCGGTCACCAATTGTGAGGTCAGGCCGACGACGAGTTGGTCCTTCGTCAACACCCACGTCGGTTGGACGGGGATCGGCACGTTATTGAAAACGATGCGATAACCTTTGTTGCTGCCAGCCGCGAAGTCTTGAATGGAGAATGGAGCCTGTGGGCCAGCGCCGGCCAGTGCTCCCCGTGCCGCCAGCACGACGACGTTGAGGGCTTTCGCGACACCGTCTGGTTTGCGAAGGCTGGCCGTGATAACGATGCCGGGAACAAACGGCGTTCCGGTGTCCCCAGACGACGTATAAAACGACCAGGTATCACCGAGACCTTCCAGCAAATCCCCTTTCAGCGAAAAGCCAAGCTGCGGCTCGACACCCGCAACTGTCTGTTCAATCTGAGCACGAATGTTGGGATCGACCTGCTCGATGCCCTTGAGGACTTTGTCGTAGAGGTACCCCAAGTCGAATCGAGTCACCGTCGCGTTGACCGCGGTGGCGGGGAACTGTTTGAAATCATTCAGGCTGATTGGCTTGTCTGGAATGAGATCAAACAACCCCGTCGGCGTTCCCTCGGTCGTCACCATTGAGAGGCTTTGAATGCCCGTCTTGTCCAATCCTGAGACTGCGGTGAACGATTTCAGCTTGGTGACACCCAACGCTTCCATAACCTTCGCAGCCATCGGGTCGGTGATGATCGGCTGCAAAGTGCTTAGGAGTTTCTGAGCGTCGAAGAACATCAACATCGAAGGCCTGTCGACGGCCAGGTCTTGCGAGACTTTCGTGACCCACGCGGCGGGCGTGCCGGGCTTCTGCAACTTGTCCACCAATTCCTTGGGGGTCTCCTTGCCGATCACGAACATGATCTGTGATGCGCGGTAGCCGATCCGGATCTCTGGTTCGTTCTGGCGATACTCCTTCGGCCGGAGGAATGTCGCATCGCTGATTGTTTCCTCGATGGCTCCTTGTGGCCCTTCCTTCGGGATCAGCGCCAACAGCTTTTTGAAGGCCTCGATCGCTTCCGGTCCGTCCTTTTCCGAATCGACGACAATGGCCATTTCCAATTCGGGATTGTCTGACGGCTTGAAGCTCTTCAAATAGATTGCCACTGGATGCGACAGAGCGATTTTCAAGAGTGCCGGGCCTGCGACCGCCGCAACGGATGCCTGCTCATTCCCCTGAGCAGCCGCAGCCGTGTTGATCAACTTGGTGACTTCTTCCGCCAGTTGCTTGCCGAAGTCCTTCACGGACTGCTCGGCCAACAGCTTCTCAGTGCGATTGGTGCTCTTCGGATCGGATTCCGTCCAGCCGTTCCAAGTGAAGAAGAAGATGCACTCGTCGGGTGCGACATGGGACAGCTTGAGCTTGTCGGGCGTTTGGGCCTTTGCCGGTGTCGTCATCCAGACGCTACTGAATATCAACAAGGCGACCAGGAACATTCGGAATCGAGAGCGAAACATGGGGATGTCTCCTGTGCAAGTCGTCGTAAATCCGTTTCAAAATTTCCCTGGAGTGCTGCGGCTCGACGCAGCAGTGCTGATGAATGACATTCGGCAGGTTTAGAACTCTCCGATTGCTTCGCCGCCGCCGCGAGTGAACAGGGCTTTCAAGATGTCCTGGTTGATGTTCTCGCTGATGAATCGAACCGAACCGTCGGCAAACAGCGCATGAAAGCCTCCAGTTCGTGCGCCTGCCAGTCCCTTCAGCAGGTTCTTGAAATCGAGCGACAGATCATCCGGCTTGGTCCAGATCACCGCCGCGTCGGAGTGAGCCTCGACTGCCATGATGGTGTTGCTTGTGCCGTCTGTAAACTCGCGGATGCCGCGGCCTTCGTTCCCTTCAAAGGCCGCCCCTTCGCCGGTTGGCAGGAGATACACCGTCTTGCCCTCCTTGGCCAAGTTCTCGTGATTCGGCGACGCGAAGACTCCCGGCATCTGTTTGATGAACTGCTTGTTGTGCTCGCTGTCCCACGGTTCGTCGAGATGAAACTGCTTGTAGAGTGCGTCCCCATCAATGTACGGCAAGACGTGGACTCGCCAACTCAGCAGCTTCTTGTTTTTCGTATCGACGCTGCCGGATGCGGGAAACGCCTTGTGAACGTCGTGGTAGTTGTGCATCGCGAGGCCGATCTGCTTCAGGTTGTTCTTCCCCTGCGAACGTCGCGCCGCCTCGCGAGCTTGTTGCACGGCGGGCAACAGCAAGGCGACTCCGACTCCGATCACGGCGGGGGCTGCCGCGCCCATGTTGCCGGTGGAGACGACGTAATGGCTCTCCATGAACCAGCCGTTGGGAGTGCGCGTGGTCATCGTCACGGACGGCGCGAGATGCTGTTCCAAGTCCGACATCGGCGGCAGCGGCGGCAGGTTGAACTCAATGCCCTGCTGAGCCAACTGCCCCAGCATCATCGGCGAGAAGGTGTTGACCAACGTGTAAATAGTCTGCAAGCCGGGCTTCGGGTCGGCGAACGAGACCGACGCCGGTTTCGGCGTTCGTTTGAACGCGGCTTGAATGGACTCTTGGTCGGCCAGTGACTTGCCGCTTTTCGTGGCGCTCAGATGGCTGGTCACCAGTTGCGGCGTGATGCCGATAATCAATTGATCCTTGGTCAGCACCCACGTCGGAGCGACCGGAATCGGCAGGTTGTTGATGGTGATGCGATGCCCGTTTTCGCCACGCGAGGTGAACTCGTGCAGAGTCACCGGAGCCTGCGGACCAAACTGAACCAGGACCGCCTGGAGCACCGTTGTGCCGATGTTGAGCGTCTTCGACAGCTTCTCATGATTGCGCACGCTGGCGGTGATGACGATGCCGGGCACCATCATCGCTCCCGCTTCGCTGCCTGAGGTGTAGTAGCTCCACTCATCGCCGAGCGCGCCGAACAGATCGGTCTTGAGTGAGAACCCGGCTTGCTGCTCGAACTGCGTCAGCGCCGCTTCTCCCTGCTCACGCGAGCCGGGTTGCACTTTGTCGGCGAAGACCAGCACTTGTTCCATGACATGCGCGAGATCAAACCGAATCACCGATGCGTTCGACGCATTGGCGGGAATCCGCTTCAGCGACTCAATCGTCAGCGGCTTGTCGGGCGTGAGCGCGAACAAACCTTGCGGCGCACCATCGGTGACCAGCGCGACTTTGGTGACTCCCGCGTCGGCATCCAACCCGGACACGACCGAGATGTGCTTAAGCTGCCTCAAGCCGAGTGCCTCGATCACGGTTCCAGCCTGCGGGTCGGTGATCAGCGGCTCCAACGTCTTGAGGATTCCAGCCGCATTGATGTGCAGCAGCAACGCCGGTCGCGGGACTGAGAGTTCCTTCGAGACCTGCGCCAGCCAACTCGCCGGCTTGGCCGAAGGTGCCAAGCGAGCCAGAGTGGCTTTCGTCGTCGCCTCCCCCAGCGTCACCACGAAGAACGATCCCTTGAATCCGAACCGCACGACAACCTGGTCGTCCTGTGGCCGAGTGAATTTCACTCCGTCGATCGTCTCTTCGACGAACGCACCAGCTTGCTTGGGACCGAGTTCCTTGAGCTTGGTGATCGCCTCTTGAATTTTCGCAGCATCGCTGCCGGTGTCGATGACGATCGACATCTCCGGGATCGGCTGCGGCAGCGTGACATCCAGCTTCGACCAGATGAACGCTCCCGGCTTCGTCGCCAGCGACTTGAGCAACACGGGCATCGTCTCGACCAGCAACTGCCCGTCCGGCTGCCCAGCGGCCGCCTTCTGCACGAGCTTCATGACTTCGTCGCCGAGTTGTTCAACGAACTCGCGCAGCGACGGTTCGGACACCAGCTTGTCCACGCGGTTGGTGCTCTTTGGGTCCGGCGTCTGCCAGCCGTTCCAGGCGAGAAAGACCAGCGCGTCCTCGGTCGCCAGCCGCTCCAACGCCAACTTGCCTGGGGACGATTGAGCCATCACCGGCGAAACGCTCGTCACCGCGAACAGCGACGCCAACGCCAGCAAACAACCTCGGAACCAAGACCGAAACATGAGAAGCCTCCTGAGTGGAAGAATTTGAGACGGGAGAGGTTTGGGCATTGCAACAACTCCGCCGACGCGGTCAAGCGACACGCCATGAACGGCGGAATTCGCACTCGCGTGCCGTCCAAAAGCTGTGTGGACGATGGCTCGACCTTGTGGCCGAGCCATATTGGCTGGGCTATCGTAGGCTCCGCGATGAATGCCGACGTGACGCGAATTCTGGAGAGGATGATTCAGCGTGACCCGACAGCGGCGGGGCAATTGCTGCCGTTGGTTTATGACGAGCTGCGAAAACTGGCGGCGGCGAAGTTGGCTCACGAGAAGTCGGGCCAGACGTTGCAGGCGACGGCGTTGGTTCACGAGGCGTATCTGCGACTGGTCGGTGGTGCTCAGGCTGGAAAGGCTTGGGACGGACGCGGGCATTTTTTCGCAGCAGCGGCCGAAGCAATGCGGCGCATCCTGGTGGACAACGCTCGGCGCAAAAATCGACTGCGGCATGGCGGCGACTTGGAACGGGTCGAGTTGGAAGACGAACTCGACATCGAAGCTCCGGAATGTCGTGAGGACTTGCTGGCTCTCGACACGGCGTTGGGCAAGCTCCAGCAGGTCGATGGGACGGCGGCCGAGCTGGTTCAGTTGCGATATTTCGCCGGCCTGACGTTGGCCGAGGCGGCCGAGATGCTCGATATCTCGACGCGATCCGCCGATCGCATCTGGGCGTATGCCAAAGCCTGGCTGCACCGCGAGATGACGTAGGTCAGCCTTTCCAGGCTGACCCGATGTGGAATCGACGTCATTTGAAGCGTTCGGGTCAGGCTGGAAAGCCTGACCTACGATTCTTTTTCAAAATCTTTGGCGTATCCTCTGCGCCACGGCGCATTGGAGTTTGGAGGCTCTGTTTTCGATCCAATTCGCAGTCCGGGAGGCCAACGGCCATGAACGAGCGAGTGATTTTCGATGCGGCGTTGCAGATTTCTGACCCGCAGGCTCGGCGAGCGTTCGTTGAGAAAGCCTGTGCCGGGAATCCGGAGATGCTCGCGGCGGTTGAGTCGCTGCTGAAATCGCACGACGCGGCTGGTTCTTTTTTGGACATCCCGGCGGCCGAGCAGGTCAAAGCGAGCGTTTCGGCCAACCCGGAAGACTCGGCCGCTGCTGACGAGAAGACACGCCGCTATCAGCCGGGCGCGATTGACGAGGACTCGGACGATGACGCCGACGAACCGCAGGCCGATCTCAGCTTTCTGCAACCCTCGACCAAGCCCGGTTCAATCGGTGTGCTGGCGCATTACGAAGTGCTCAGCGTGCTGGGGCAGGGAGCGTTCGGGATCGTCTTCAAGGCGTTTGACGAGAAGCTGCATCGGCTGGTGGCGATCAAGGTGATGAATCCGCAGTTGGCCTCGACGTCGCCACCACGGAAGCGTTTTTTGCGAGAGGCTCGCGCGGCCGCCGCGATTCGGCATGAGAACGTCGTGCAGGTTTACAGCGTCGAAGAGCAGCCGCTGCCGTATCTGGTGATGGAGTACATCGACGGCCAAACCTTGAAAGACAAACTCGACGGCAGCGGCCCGCTGGAGACCTCCGAAATCCTGCACATCGCCCGCCAGATCGCCAGCGGCCTGGCCGCCGCGCAGACGATGGGCCTGATTCATCGCGACATCAAGCCGGCGAACATTCTTTTGGAGGAGGCTGAGGGCCAAGGGCTGAGGGGCGAGGGCCAACCGCAGAAGACATCGAATCAATCGTCTTCGCCCTTGCCCCTCAGCCCTCAGCCCTTGGCCATCCGCATCAAGATCAGCGACTTCGGCCTGGCTCGCGCGGCGGACGATGCCAGCATGACGCGGACGGGAGTCATCTCCGGCACGCCGATGTACATGGCTCCGGAGCAGGCCTCCGGTCAGCCGCTGGATCATCGCGCCGACCTGTTCAGCTTCGGCAGCGTGCTGTACCAGATGGCCTGCGGCCGCCCTCCGTTTCGCGCGGCGACGACCATCGCCGTGCTGCGAAGAGTGGTCGAAGACACGCCCCGTCCGCTGCAAGAGATCCTGCCGGAGATCCCCGACTGGCTCGTCGCGATCGTGACGAAGCTGCTCGCGAAGAAACCGGAAGACCGTTTCCAAACCGCCAAAGAAGTCGCCGACCTGTTGGCCCGTTGCCAATCAGAGTTGCAACTCACCGGCAAAGTGACGTGCGTCCCCACCAACAACTCCCAGGCGAGCCGGGCGGCGTCAGCCCCCGGACGATCCGAGCCGAGCGAACAAGTCCGGGGGCTAACGCCCTCCGGCTCACCAATTCTTTCGGCGACGACCAGCCCAGCGAACACCCAGGCGAGCGGGGCGGCGGCCGCCCCCCGGGTCTTACAGGGGACCGCCCCCCCCGGGGGGGGG
>SYJG01000157.1 GCA_005798445.1 Planctomyces sp. | reverse complement strand
CCTACGAACGCGGCGTGACACTCACCAAGACCGCCCTCCAAAAATACGCTCCTCACATCCAACGCTCCGACACCTTGCCCAAATGGAGCCTGACAATCCGCCCGCAATAACCGGTAGAACATTTCAGACCGGCTGCCTAAACACTCGCTTGGGTTTATCGCCGGTCGGTTTGACGGTGAATTTTTTGCGGTCTGCGGAGACCGACTCGATCGTCCCGCTGATGCCCGCGGACCAGGCCGCCGGTGCGATCAGCAGGCTCCAAAACAACCCGACCCACAGAATCGTGAAGCGTCGCAGTGACATGGCACTTTCCTCTCGAAACAGCGTTGCCCGTGCGGCGAGAGAATGGCAAAGAACGAGGCGAATCTCAACTGGTGATTATTCCAGCGGCACCATGCCCATGCGCATGGCGTAGCGCACCAAACCGGGGATGTCATAGATTTGCAACTGGTCCATGAGTAGCGAACGGTGCGTCTCCACCGTTTTCACGGAAATGTTCAACATGCTGGCGATGGCTTTCGTAGTTATTCCTTCGGCGATCAATTGCAGGATCTCGCGCTGTCGCGGAGTCAGGAGATCCAGCGGACTGGCACCTGCCCCCAAACGTTGCATGTAGTTCTCGACCTTTTGTTGCGACACGGACGAGGTCAGATATGACTTCCCCGCCGCCACCGACTTGATCGCGAGTTCGAGTTCCTTCACGTCGGTATCCTTCAGCAGATAGCCGGCGGCTCCAGCGCGCAGAGCCTGCCAGACATACTCTTCCGTCGCGTGCATCGAGAGAATGATGACACGCACGTTGGGGAATTCCTTCGTGACGCGGGATGTCGCCTCTAGCCCGTTCATTTCGGGCATCCCGATGTCCGTCAGCAACAGATGCGGTTGATGCTGTTCGACCAACGCCAACGCTTCGCGGCCATTACTGGCTTCACCGAGAATTTCAATCCCGGCAATCCTTTCCAAGATCGCACGAATTCCGGCGCGGACAACGGTGTGGTCATCGGCGAGTACCACTTTGAGAGATGTCATGCTGGTTCTCCTGGGGTGCGATTCGCAATGTCGGAGCGCTGTCTTCCTAGCACGACTGTGCGTTTTCTTGTTGGAGTTCCGCCTTTAGGCGGTCGACCAACCGGCTAAAGCCGGGACTCCAGCTCGAAGAGCACAGTTGGACTAACAGTTGCCCATTCGTGGAAACCGGGCACGGATTGTGGTTCCTTGGGACGGAGCGGATTCGATTTTCAACTGTCCGCCGACGAGTGCGACGCGCTCACGCATGCCGAGCAAGCCGGTGCTCGCGCCGTGTGCGGCACCCACGTCGAAGCCGACGCCGTTGTCCGTGATGAGCAATTCCAGTTGTGTGTCTTGCTGATGCAATTCCACGCGGACCTGCCGCGCCTGCGCGTGACGCGCGATGTTGGTCAGGCTTTCCTGCGCGACGCGGAAGCAGGCGGTGGCGATTTCGGGCGAGGTGCTGATGTCCGGCGGCTCGGCCTGGAACTGTATGCCGAAGCCGGCACGTTGCGCTTGGCGGTCCAAGCACCAGCGCAGGGCCGCGACCAAACCGATGTCATCCAGCATCGACGGCCGCAGATCGAGCGCGAGGCTGCGGACTTGTTGCAACGTCTGATCGACCAGGCCGATCATGTCTTGCACCAGTGCCTCCGACTTCGCGGCCTGCGTCGGTTGCTGCAAGGCCCGGAGATTCAATTTGATTCCCGTCAGTGTCTGACCGATCTCGTCGTGCAGTTCGCGAGCGAGATGCCGCCGTTCGGATTCCTGAGTCGCGATCAACTCCCGCGACAACATTTCGAGCCGCTCGCGGCTGGCCTGCAACTCGGCTTGTGTGAGCACCTTCTCGGTGATGATTTCCACAAACAGGATCACGCCACCGATGTCTCCATGAGTGGTGTTCCAGGGCCGCATTTCCCAGCGAACCCAGTCGGTCGTTCCGTCCGCCCGGAGGAAGGGGTCGGCGTCGCACTTCTCAACGGCACCGCCCAGGCAGCGGCGGTGAATCTCCTTCCAACGCTGGGGAATATCGGGAAAGACGTCGTAATGGCTGCGTCCAATCAAGTCTTCCTCACAGAGGCGAAAGTCGGATCGCCAACGGAGACTGACCACGAGGTAACGCATGTCGTTGTCGAACATCGCGATGGCCGCCGGGCTATGTTCGACAAACAACCGGAGTTGCCGCTCGCTCTGATGGAGGGCCGCTTGGGTCGCGTGCAGAGCCGCTTCCTCTTGGTGTTTGTTAATGGCGATTGCCGCCGTGTGTGTGGCCATGTCAATGAGGCGCAGATGGTGCTCATTCGGCCGGGCCGACTGGCGGTAGTACATGGCGAACGTGCCGAGCACCCCGCTCGCCTGAATCTCTCGATCTCGCTGCTGCGCGTCGAAGATCGGCATCGACCAGCAGGCCCGCAAATGGTTGTTCAGGGCGAGGTCGCGGAAATCGGCCCAAAGCGGATCGGTCGCGATGTCGGCGACGATGACCAGCTCGCGCTGGTATGCCGCCGTACCGCAGGAACCGACCCCGGGTCCGATCGCGACACCGTCGATGGCGCGGCAATACTCGGACGGCAAACTCGGTGCGGCACCATGCCGCAAATGCAGGCCATCCGCGTCGAGCAACAGGATCGAGCAGAGCATGTCTGCGGACTGCCCTTCCACGACGTTGAGTAGTGCCGTGAGCGATTCGGCCAGCGGCGCGCCGGAGGCAATCAGCTCCAGCACCTGCTTCTGTCCGTTGACGAATGCCTCCGACTGCTTGAGTTCGGTGATGTCATGGGTGATTCCGAGTTGTGAGACGGTGCCATCCGCGTTGTGCAAGGGGACGGCGTGCGTCTCCATCCAACGTCGCCGGCCTCGCAGTCCGATGATCTCAAACTGGAGCTGTCGCGATTCGCCGCCGATGACACTGCGGTGCATGGCGAGAAAGGCGTCGCGGTGCTCCGGAGCGATCAAGTCCAGCACCGTTGCACCACAGACCTGATCCAGCGCGTCGGCACCCACCATTTTTAGCCCGGCGGGATTCATGGCTTCCAACCGGCCTGCGGCGGACACGACCTTCACGCATTCCGGTTCGGTCTCATAGATCTGCCGCCAGCGTTCTTCGCTTTGCCGCAGGGCGGCTTCCAAGGCTTCGCGAGTCACCTCGAGTTCGCTGGCTTTCTTTTTCAGCTTACGCACCAGCGCTTCGTTGTATTCGCGAAGCGTGATGGCTTCGTCGGCTCGCGGCGGGGACGCCACCGCAGTCGGCTCGTGCCGTGTCTCGCGCGCCAGCAGCTCTTCGATGATCTTGACCAGCTCTTGCGGTTCCCGCGACTTGAGGACGAACCGGTCGGCACCCAAGTCCATCGCCAGTTTCTCGTCGCGCGCATCGGAATAGGTGGCGGTGTAAAACAGAAACGGGATGTCGCGCAACGGTTCCTCCGCATGCCACTGACGACACAGCTCGAAGCCGTCCATCACCGGCATCAGGATGTCGGAGATGACGAGGTCTGGCCGATGGCGGCGACCACAGACAACGGCTTCAGCACCATCGTTGGCGGTGATGACTTCGTAGCCATGTGCCTGCAACAGGACCACCATCTGGAAACGGTTCACGACAGCGTCGTCCACAACGAGGATGCGTTTCATGACTTCCCCAAAACACAGGCGAGCGGGGCGGCGTCAGCCCCCTGGTGATGTTTCTCCAAGATAACCGCCGAATCTGGAATCACCCGACCCACAAGGGGTCGGGCTACAGATTGCCGAACAAGACAATTCTGCCAGCCGTGCTACGCATCTTCGACTCATGACGATGACGGCTTCAATAGGTGCAGGTTCGCAATCGTGATGCCGGACAGCATCGAACCGATGATCCCCAGAAAGCCCTGGTCAGTGCCGCACAGAAACAGGTTTACGAGGTGCGTCGTGCCGGTGCGAATCTTGTGAGGTGCTCCGTAGACCGCTCCATTGAAGTGGCTGGTGAACTTGGTGATCGTCCGCGGCGTGAAGGCGTCGGTATCGACAACGTGTGACCGGAAGTCCGGCATGAAGCGCAGCGCGGACTCGACGATCCGTTTCGTCCAGGCGTCTTTCTCGGCGACGTATTCCTCCTGTGGCAGGTTCATCCAGTAATCGGGGTTCGCGAGGGCTGTGATGCGGACCCGGCCTTCGTCGAGCGGCGCGGCGTACTGAAAATTGTTGGGCGAGCAAATGATGCCGCTGCGGAGGTCGATCGGCTCAGCCGGTGCGTCGTACACGAAACGTCCGTTGTCGTTGTAAAAGATGATCGTCTCGTGGTGTCCGATGTCCGCAGGCATGCAGTCGAACGAGAAGATCGTTTCCACGAACGAGACGGCTCCCGGCTGATACGGCTCTTGTTCGGGCGGCGGGATGTCACACAGCCGCATCGTCTCTGCCGACCCCGCGCTCGACACGACATGTTTGGCTTCGAGAATCTCGCCGCTTTCGAGTTCGACACCGGTGATTTTGCCACCGTTCGACAAGATGCGTTTCACGCCGGACCGCAGCCGCAGTTCGCCGCCAAACTTACGGTACTGCTGGACCATTTTTCGCATGATGAGCCGCACGCCTTCATGCGGCCGAGCGAAGCCTTCCAGGAAGATCGCCTTGAACATGATCACGAACTGCGTGAAGTCCATGTCATGAGCCGTCGGGCTGCCGTAGAACATCAACGGGCAAAAGATCATGTCCACGAGCAACGGGTCGGTGATCTCACGACTGACGATCTCGCGGGCGGAGGTCTCGCGGTTCGCGAGGTTCAATTCATCGTGCTGCTGGATTTGCGTGACGAGTCGGCGGAAGCCGTTAATCTGGGACGGAAACATTTCGGCGACTTGCTGCTCGAAAAATGCAAACTCATTCGTGAATCGCAGCGTCACACCGGGAAAGGCGATGCTCGAACCGCACTGCGGCGTGAGATCGAAGTCTTCCCAGCGGAGCCGCAGTTGTCGCAGCAGTTTGCTCAGCGGTCCGGTCTTCGTGCCGGGCTTGGCGTAGTTGGTGACGGCGTGCAGACCGACGTCGTGATCTCGTTTACGGAGCCGATAAAACGAATTCAGCCCGCCGATCGTCGTGTGCTTCTCGACGATGCAAACGGGCCGCTCGTAATACGCCAGCCGAATCCCCGCCGCGAGTCCCGATAAGCCGGCTCCGATAATGATCGTGTCGTACATGACCACGAAGATAGCAAATGCCGGCAAGCCGAGGCACTGTCCAGCCCGTCGCCGAAGATGGCGTTGAGTTCCTCCAGCACCTGCTGGAACGCTGCCCGCTCCAACACCAAATCCCCCGGTGAGGTGATGAAGACGCGAATTGTGCGAACGGCAGACACGCGTGGCGCACCGGCACTCGTAGCCATGTTCGCCAGAACATGGGCCAATAGGCGCGAACCGCACTTTTTGGCGAACGTGGCTACGGCGGAACTGAACGCGGAGCATTATTGAACGACTTGTTTACCATCGCCAGCAAGACGCCAGGGCTGGCGATTTTGCCATTCTGTGGTGGTCGTGACGACGTGACAAAAACGAGCACGACGCGCCAGTCACTATGTGGGAGGTTTGAAAAAGGGCTCCTTGAAGGTGAACTTGGGATGGAGCGGTGAAACCCCATTTCCAAATTATTTCAAGGAGCTTGAGAGATGTCAGACGTATTGATGGTTGGTTGTG
>SYJG01000156.1 GCA_005798445.1 Planctomyces sp. | reverse complement strand
GCGTCAGCCCCCCGGTGAGTTCACCGCAAAACCGGGGGGCTGACGCCGCCCCGCTCGCCTGTTACTCACCCGCGCGGATGACACCGCGCATGCACCGCCTTCAGCCGCGAGTGCTCGACGTGCGTGTAAATCTGCGTCGTCGCAATGTTCGCGTGCCCCAGCAATTCCTGCAAAGCACGGATTTCCGCTCCTCCCGCCAGCATGTGCGTCGCGAAGCTGTGCCGAAACGTGTGCGGGCTGACCTGTTTGCTGCACCCCGATCGAGCCGCGTACTTCTTCACCAGATGCCAAATCATGATCCGCGTCAAACCCGTCCCCCGCCGCGTGACGAACAACCAATCCGCCTCGCGCCGGCTGACAAGCTGTGGTCGTTCGTGTTCGAGGTACGCTTCCAATGCCAACCGAGCGACCGGGTTCAGGCCGACGATTCGCTCTTTGTTCCCCTTCCCCAAACAGCGGCAGAAATTCTCATCCAGCCGAACATCCTTCACTTTCATATTCGAGATTTCGGAAGCTCGGCAACCAGTCGCGTACAACAAGCAGAGCAACGCCCGATCTCGCAGCGGCTGGCGATCGTCGGACATCGGCGACGCGATCAGCCGATTGACCATCTCCGGAGAAAGCACCTTCGGCAGATTCTGCCACAGCTTTGGCGAACTCATCAGGTCCGCGACACTCTCCGCCAGAATCCCTTCCAGCACGAGATACCGAAAGAACATTTTGATCGCGACCAAATGCCGCCCAATCGTGCTGGCCGCCAGCTTCCGTTCGTGTAACCACTGCAAGTGCCCGGTCAGAGTGCCGAGATCGACTTGATGAACCGTCGCCGGCCCGTGCTCGCGAAACCAATCAGAGAATTGCAGCAAATCCGTGCGATACGCGGAGAGCGTGTTCTTTGACATCCCGCACTCAGCCTGCAAGTACGTCGCAAACGCCGCGACCTGACTCGACAAGTCAGCCGGCTTCGTGGTGGTGATGGCAGCATCAGAAACAGGTCGTCGACGTTCGGGCATCGGGCATCTCCCCAAGTCCCGTATCGTCATTCCAAAGATTTGAGAATTGTGGATTGTGAATGGGAGTGCTTCGTCCTGACGAAGCGTTTCCAATTTGATCCGTATTTCGGCGCGACGACATCCTGGTTCGCGAGAACACCGACATTGATTTCAGTCTCACATCGCCCCCCGGAAGAAGGCCTGGGAAACTTGGGGCAACTCCATCAAGTCGGAGTACTCCAAAAACCGGTTCTCCGTCATTCCAGTTGAAAAACCGTTTTGTTGAAGAGAACTCACGCAAAGGCGCGAAGACGCAAAGCTTTGAAATCCTTGGAATTCTTCCTCTTTGCGACTTTGCGTGAGACCTCCGTCAAATCAACACAAATGGCGGAGAGCCCAAAAACCGAGACGGCTCAGTTTGAGTCATTACCGTCGCCTTCATCCGGTGGCAGGCGATGGATGCGATTGGTCTCGCCGGTGGCCGCGTCGAATTCGATGAGCTGTTTCGCCGGAACCTCAAATCACCGTTTGGATTTCCCCGTTGCCGTCGATGGCATCGAGGACATCGTTGGCGGACTTGAAGTACCGGTCGATGTCAGCGGCGTCAGCGGTGCCGCCCGTCACGGTGTCCGCCGCGCTCGTGTCGTTTTGGACGGTCGAGGCGTTGAGTTTGACCAATGGGGAGCCGACGCCGACATCGCGGAGGTTGGCGATCCGCGTGGCGTAGTCACGAGCGGCGTTCGTCCATTCGGCCATAATCGCGTTGAGTGCATTGACGTTACCGCTGTGGGTACTCGTGCCGCCGATGAGGATGTCTTCGTCGGTGCCACCGATCAGCGTGTCGGTGTCGGCTCCGCCGATGAGCAGGTCGCGGCCGCTGCCGCCATCGAGCGAATCTTTCTTCGAGCCGCCGATCAGCACATCGTCGCCGCCGTGGCCGCTGAGCGTGACGGGGCCGGCGGTGAAGGCGTTCGCTAGCAGCTTGTTCGACGAAGCGCCGCCGCTGAGATTCGCCGAGTTGATGCCCGACAGTGTGAGCTTGCCGAAGCCCGGCGACACCAGCGAGGCATTGGCCAGCGTCATGTCGGCATCGCGAGTGACCAGTAGCGTGTTCGTGCCGGTGCCGCCGGTGATCGTGGCTGTTCCCGTCCAATCGGCGATCTGGAAGTTGTCGTTGCCGGCTTGCCCGGTGAGCGTGGCTTTCGAGATTCCGGCCAGGGCCACGTTCATGCCGTCGCTCGTTTGCAAAGCCGTGTTGGACAGGGTGACGTTGGCGTTCTTGACCGCGACGATCGTGTCGGCTCCACCGTTGCCGAGGAAGTTGCCTCCCCCCGTCCAACCGCTGGTCGTGAAGGTGTCGTTGCCGGTGCCGCCCGTCAGTTGCGCGAATTGCAACGACGTCAGAGTGTCCGTGCCGAGACCGACCAGACTGACGTTAGTCAGCGTGAAGCTGGTCGCCGCCACCGCGGTCGCTTCCACGAGTTGATTGTTGCCCGCGCCGCCGTTCAGGATGTCGTTGCCCGCGCCACCCGTGAGCAGGTCGTCGTCGAGTCCGCCCGACAGGTTGTCGTTCCCCGCCTCGCCGATCATCGTGTCGTTGCCGGCTTCACCCATCAGTGCGTCATTTCCAAGTTGTCCATTGAGCGAGTCCGCGCCATCACCGCCTTCGAGTGAATCGAGTCCATCGCCACCCAGCAGCATGTCGCCACCGAAATTGCCTTTGAGCGTGTCGTTGCCAAGTCCCCCGTCAAGCAGATCCGCGCCGCTGCCACCCAGCAGCGAATCGTTCGCCGCTCCTCCAACAAGAGTGACCGGTCCCAGCGTGAAGGCCGAAGCGTTGAATGAGTTGATTGCCGCGCCGCCGATCAGCAGTGCTCGTTCAATTGCGGCATGCACATCACTGCCTAATCCCGCCAGCGTGCCATCGGTCAAAATCAGACTGGCCACGTCGGCCGTCTCCGACAGCACGTCGCTGCCGTCGCCGCCATTGAGCGAATCGTTCGCCAAGCCGCCGCTCAGAGTGTCGTTCCCGGTGTTACCTGCGAGCGTGTCCGCGCCGTCGCCACCGATCAGCACATCGTCGCCGATGCCGCCGATGATCGAGTCATTCGCCGTGCCGCCCGTCAACGTCGTTCGCCCTGTGAAGGTCGAGGCGTTCATCGAACCACCCGCGTTGCTCAGCGTGAGGCGTGCGAGTTCGATCGACGTGAAGGTATCTACGCCGGCTCCGTTCAACGCATTGCCGGATAACAAATAATCCGTCGCGCCGCCTTGCACGAGCACGTCCGTGCCCGCGCCGCCATCGAGTTGATCATTGCCCGCTCCACCGGTGAGTTGATCGTCTCCCGCTTGGCCAGACAGAACTTCGTTTCCGCTTCCGCCAACCAACGTGTCGTTGCCGTCACCGCCGAGCAGTGTCACCGTTCCGGAGAATCCATTCACCGTCAAACTGTTGTTCCCGATTCCACCACTCAGCGACGCCTGTTCGAGTCCCGCCAACAGATCGGTCCCCAACCCCGTGAGCTTCGCGGCACTCAACACGAAATTCCCATTGCCCGCTTCGATCAGTCGATCCGCACCACCACCGCCATCGAGCGAGTCATTCCCCAGATCGCCGGTGAGGAAGTCCGCGTCCGCTCCGCCGAGCAAAGTGTCATTGCCCAGTCCGCCGTTCAGTGAATCGCCACCATCGCCGCCATCCAGCGAGTCGTTCCCATCGCCACCGATCAACGTATCCGATCCCAATCCACCGCGCTGTGAATCGTTCCCGACGCCACCTTCCAAGCGATCGGCGAGATTCGTCCCGAACAATGTGTCGTTACCCGCGAGCCCCGCCAAAGTGACCGCGCCGAGCGTGAACGCACTGGCGTCGAACTTATTGGCTGCGGCCCCGCCAGTCAGAAACGCTCGCTCGATGTTGGTCAGGACATCGGTTCCCAGGCCAGTCATTCCGCCATTCGTGAGCGTGAGGTTGACGTTGGCCGTTTCCACCACGACATCGGCGGAACCGCTACCGCCGTCGAGAGCATCGCTGCCGAGTCCCCCCGTCAAGGAATCGTTGCCACTCGATCCCTGCAACGAATCGTCGCTAGCGCCACCATCAAGCACGTCGGACGACAACCCCCGATCAAAGTGTCTTTCCCATCCAGGCCCATCAGAGTCACGGACCCGAATGAGAATGCACTCGCATCGAGCCTGTTGTTTCCCTTCCCGCCGCTGAGTTGGACGGAATCAATGCCGGAAAACAGATCCGCTCCGACTCCTGCCAGAGATGTGTTGGTCAGCGTGAAGTTCGCGTCCGCCGCTTCAATCAACCGATCGGTGCCCGTTCCGCCAACGATCGAATCGTCGCCGAGTCCGCCGGTCAGAGAATCATTTGCCACACCTGCTTGCAGCGTGTCGTTTCCTAAACCGCCAACCAACGAGTCGTGACCGTCCGCGCCGACAAGCACATCTGCTCCCGATCCGCCCAGCAATGTGTCGTTCCCGACGCCGCCGGTCAGTGTCACGTTCCCTAACGTGAACGCCGCCGCATCCAGCTTGCGACCCACGGCATCACTCGTGAGCCGAACTCGTTCAATGCCGGCCAGCGTGTCGGAACCATTTCCCGTCAACGCGGTGTTCGACAACTTGAAGTCAGCGCTCGCCGTCTCTTCGACGAGGTCGCTGCCCAGCCCCCCATCGAGCTTGTCGTTGCCGACTCCTCCGACGAGCGAATCGTCTCCCGCGCCCCCCACAATCACGTCGTTGCCATCGCCTCCGAAGAATGTTTCGTTGCTCGCACCTCCCGTCAGCGAATCATTTCCCGCCTGGCCGAACAGAGTGACCGACAACAGCCCCGCCGGAAATGCCGACAGGTTGAAGCTGTCGTTGCCGATCCCCAGTTCGACCGTCAGCGTCGGCTGCGACAGCGATGCCAGCGGGACGCGCACTTCGCGCGGCGAGACCAGCGTGCCGATCGTCCGCGTCAGATTGTTCGCCGAGTCCGTGATGATGATCTGCTGCGACGGAACATCGAACTTGAACGACAACTTGTCGTTTCGTCCCAGGTAATCGCGAATCGTGAAACGTCCCTGTTCGTCCAAGCCGATCATTTGCAGATCATCGTTCGTGATGGTCCCCGTCACGACGTCGGGACCGATCACGTTGATGCCCAGGCTGGGCACGAGCATCAGCAGCACCGTCTCATCGAACTCCAGGAATTGATCGGCGGTGGGGGCGATCGTCACCGTGGCGGTTGCTTGTCCGACGTCGAACGACACGGTTCCCGAAGTTCCATTGAAGGTCGTGGCTCCGGACTGGGAATAGTCGCTGCCGAGAATCGCCAAGCCTCCCACTTGGAACGAGGCCGTGATTCCGAATGCCGTGTCTCCCGAGCGTGTGAAGGTGAAGACGATCGGCGTTCCGGAATCCTCTTTCACTGCTTGTGAGACCGACACGCTCACATCGTTGGGAGCCGCCGTCCGCGTCGTCGCATCGGCCAGGACGGGAACCGCTTCGCGATGACCGACCTGATCGACGGCCACCGTGTAGAACGAGTAGTTGTGTCCCAGCAGTCCCTGAAACGTGGCGGAGGTCAAAGTCGTGGCCTCCAGCCCCAGGTAGAATTCGCCACCGTTGTCCGAGATCAGCACGTCAAAGGTACGAATCCCTGAGCCACCCGCGTCGTCACTGCCCGCCCAAGAGACCAAGAAGCTGGACGCGAACGTCACCGCCGGCAACGCACTGACGCCGCTCGACGGCGGCCCCGCGTCGATCGTGTTGACGACCGATGGGGTGTCGATGGGAGCGTTCACATCGAAGACGATGCGTGCCGAATTCGTGATGGTCGTGCCCGAGGTCAGCGCGAGAATTGGCCGAACCCGGAACGTGACGAATCCCTGACCGCGTGCTGTGGCGTCATTGGGCGGCAGGAAGCCGGCATCGGGATCTTCCGTCAGTTCGAGCGTCTGGAGATCAATCGACGTGATGGTCCAAGTGAAGACCCGCGTCACCGGGTTGAGTTCGGCATGAATCTGGACCGGGTTGGGGTCTGTCGTGACGCTGGAGATGGCGTCGAAATGGTTCTGCCCCGCCGGCACGTCCAGCGTCACGTTATTGAAGCCGACGGCCACCAGTTCGATCGTGGACAGATCGAGATTCGCACTCAGCGTGTCGGTGACGACAACCTGTTGCGCGGCGGCGGAGGCCGTCGCCATGTTCTCGAAGTGAATCGTGTATTCGATAACCTCCCCCGTCTGCACGAAACCTGCCAATCCAACGCCGGTCGTTTCTTTCTCATTGGGGTCAGCCGCCTGTCGATTTCCCAGCCTGGCTCGCGGCCCCGGCTTCGCCGGTTTTGGAGGTGGCGGATCACCCGGCGGGCAGTCGATCCGGTCGTAGGCCAAACGACGGGCTCGGTATTCGATGAGTGCGCGGAGGTAGTTGTCTTCAGCGTCAGGCACCGTATTACCCAGATTCTTTATCTGATTAGCACTTTCATTCACGTCGATGATGGTACTGATGAGGTTGCCGGCCACATTGATCAACGCGAAGAGGCTCACCCCGAATTTGGTTGGAAATGGATTCGGTGTCCCTAAGATTTCTGCGGCCGTCTCAAGCTTGCCTCCAAAGTTCGCGGCTAAACTGGCGAGCGCGCCGGCGAACCCAAAGAGTTCTGCTGCCTGTATGGACGGTGATGCCAAGAAGCCGGTCGCGGCCGAATAGACGGATTGGATCAACTGCGACGCCGCCAACCCGACAGTAAAAAGTTGCGTTCCGACACCGGCCGCAGCAAGGCTCGCGGATGTCACTAATCCCGCGGTGAAGCCGGCACCAGCGGCAGCGCCGACGATCGAGCTGATAAAGTTGGCAAAATCGATGGCAAAGATCGCCCCGCTGGTCTTGATGGTTGTGTTGAAACTCGCATAGACCTTTTCCCAAGCCTCGTATGCCGCCTCTTTGTTTTCTTTGCCGGCCTTGGCTTTATCAAAGGCATTGCGCTTTTCGTCGCAGTCGGGGTTCGGCAATGGCCCGAAACTGTCAGTATCGTGGAGCTTTGGTTCAGGGTTTTTCGAATAAAGGTAATCGAGCAGAGCGTTCGCAATATCGCGGGTGTTGGAGAAGAAACCAAGCAAATCGTCAATGCCCGCCGTGTTCAACAAGAAATCCAAGGATGCGTTCATAGCGGCAGCGAGACTGACGTTGTCAACTTGAACGGAATAGTAACCCAGGAGTTGCGTGACAATCGTGTAGTTGCCCGGAGGCAGCACATCGATCACATACGATCCGTCGAACGACGAAGTCACCGTGGCGATGGTTTCGCCAAGAGAATTCACCGCGGCCACTTGTGCGAATACCACCGGTCCCCCCACGCTATCGCGGACAACGCCCGACAGTGTCGTGTTCTTAGGTTGGAGTGCGAGGTTGACCGTACCCGTCGGTCCAGCAATCACGACGCTCATAAGTTCGTGAACTTGATGGTTGCGGTGACGCACAAGCACGTTGTAGGTACCCGCCGGCAGATCAGTAATCTGGAACAGGCCGTTGGCGTCGGTTCCATCTTCGTTGACAACTACATGGCTCGCGGGGTCAATGAATTGAACGGCCACGCCGGACACAGGCAGCCCGCCAGCCGTGATTGTCTCGGTCACCGGCACACCGTCGGTCAATGCGAAATCGCGAGTCATCGCGCCACTCACCGCGACATTCGCATTTGCGGCAGCCAAGTCCGTCGCTTCCACTTGAATCGAGTAATCGCCGATCGAGAGCCCGCTAAACGAATACTGTCCAGTGTCGTCCGACGTGCCGAGAAAGAATCTGCCAAGCCCAACCGCACCGCCGGGAAACACGACAATGCTGGCCCCCGCGATCGGCATTCCTCCGGATGTCACGGTGCCGTTGATCGTCGCATCGCCGAACTCAAGTGGTGGAGCCATCACGTCGCCAGCCGCCGCCACTACCACATTTACGAACGGCGAAATGCCATGCGCCCCGGCGGCTCGCAGCGAATAGCTTCCTGCGACGAGCGACCGGAACCGATACCCGCCCTCTGCGTTCGTGGTAGCGGTCACCAACAACTCGTCGTTCTGGAACAGCCAAACTTCTGCCTCTGCAACCGGCGTTGCGCCGTCGGAGCCAACCACGATGCCGGCGATTCCGGCACCAGCCAACACGAAATCGCGTGTGAGCGCAAGTGATCCTAAGTTGATGGCCGCCTCTTGCCGATTGATCCCAACGCCATTTCCGACCGTCACGGCAAACGTGCCGTACGGCAAGTCGGAGACGGAGTATCGCCCGTCGTTCCCTGTCGTCACGGTTCTTACGAGTTCATCGCCTTCCGTCGATTCACCGAACACATGGAGTTGAATCCCGCCGATCGGGCTGGATGCCGCGTCGACAACCAGCCCTTGAATCACTCCCGCCGGCGCGAGGGTCAAGCTCATCGTGTTTGAACCCGCAACCAGAGTCAGCATGTCATGCAGTATCAAGAAACCGGCTGCCGCGACTTGGACCGAGTAGGTGCTGGCTGGCAGGTCGGCGAAATCAGCCATGCCAAGGGAGCTCGTTGATTCGATTGCAGCAAATGTGTTACCTCGGCGCAGTTCGATCAGCGCGTCGGCGATCGGATTGGACTGCGCGTCAAACACGCTGACGATCAAGCTGGCTGGCTGTCCCAACACGAGGTCCGGCGCTGCGGTGTCGGTCGCGGAAACGAGGATGATCGAAGTCTCCGTGAAGGCCAAACCTTCCTACCGTGCCAACAGACGATACTCGCCGGCCGTCAGACCGGCGATCGCATAATTGCCGGTCGCGTCAGTCTGCGTCGTCGCAAATGCAACTCCGTTTGAGTCCAACAGCGACACGAAAGCCTCGGCAACCGACTGGCCGTTGGCTTTGACGACTCCATGCAACGACGCGGCGGGAACCAACTCGACGACGATGTTTCTGATGCACGTCAGGTTGTCGATCTCGACGCTCTCGACCAACTCCGTCTCCCACGGAGTCCCGCCGACGCTCAGTTCGTAGCTTCCTGTCGGCAGACCGGAGAACGCGAATTGGCCACGCGCGTCCGACTGCACAACGAACAGTCCGGCTGGACCCCTCAACTGCACCGTAATCTGTTCCAAGCGGACTTCGTTCGCGGCCTGACGAACCGAGCCTTGAATGCTTCCGCCACGCAGGACCGTCATCGCGACATTCGGCACGGAACCGTTCGCCGGGATGACGACTTGCACCGGTGTGGTCAACAAAAAATTGGCAACGGTCAGGTCGTAAGTTCCCGGTGGCAGGTCCGGGATATTGAAACTGCCGTCCGAATTGGAATGCACCACGGCCGCATCAGAACCATCTGTGGCTGCGGCCAGAATTTCGACTTGCCCCAGCGGATGCTGAGGGTCATCCAAAAAGAGCTGGCCGGCGATGCTGACATTCGCTCGCTCGAACAGATCGCGCATGGCGACATGCAGCACATCACGCAGCGAAACGAAATTGCCGCCGCGTGCTTGTGTTTCCGTGGCGTACCGGGCCATCAATGCGACATACCCGCCGACCGTGTTGCCCGTCGCCGCGATGAACGGCTCCCAGTACGGATCCCATTCCTCATCGGGCGTTCCCGGCGGGCGCAGCGTCAATTCGACGGCATTCCAATCGACCGCATCGGTCGCATCGGCGGTCTGAAAGTCGAGCGCGAAATCAATGTCCGATCCGGTGGCAGTGAAAGTCTGGAAGGGGATTCGCCACTCTTCACCCGGACGCAGAATACCGGCGACTCCGAACTGGCTTGCCCCGATGAACAACAATTGATTCGACGTGAACGGGTCACTGCGAAGCTGTCGCAATTGGGCCGCTGTGTCTGTGGTCAAAACAAACATCGGAGCGGGAATGTCCACATTCCCGGTGTTTTGGTAGCTGATCGCCCCGTTGAAGACCAAGCCGGTGCGAAAGCGCGCGGGGAGTTGCAGGACCGGAACCAGGATCGTTTCCTGACGCGGCAAGACCGTGACCGCATCGTCCAGCGTTCGCGTTGTGCCCTGTCGCTTGAGAACCAAGTCGTATGCACCGACGACTGCGCCAGTGAGATCGAACGTCGCGAACAGATTGCTTGTGTCCTGGGCCGTCACCGCCGTGGCCGCGAACCGCGTCCCCGTTGGACTGACGAGTTCCAGCAGATCGTCAGCTCGCAGGTTGCTGCCGAAGACGTGCAATGTCACCACTCCCGTTCCAACTTGTTGCGGCACCACCGTGCTCAAGGCCAAGACCGGTTGCCGCGATTCCAAAGTGAACGCCGCCGGGCCGCTCAAGGAACGAGCGAACGCGAGCACGAAATAGGATTCCTGAACCGCGTTCGTGATCAGCAAGCTCGCCATCTGAGACTGCAACTGCGCACTGGCGAACTCGAATTGCGACCGAGTCGGCAGGCGACCGCGATCCACATACAACTCGAATGCCGCTCCCGCCGCTGCTGTTTGAAACGTCAACAGGGCATCCGGAACTCCCGCCGGTACGTCCAGCCGAAAATAGCGACTCTCTCCCGATCCAACATTGCCCGCAAGACTCATGTCAAACGGCAACGGCGGCACGCTGACATGGATTTGCTCGTTGGTCACGCCAGTGTTGTTGTCGCGATTCGGTTCGGGGATCGTCTTGTCAGCATTGATGATCACGATCACGAAATAGTCGTCATCAATGACCCCCGGCAGCTTGACCGTGACCGACTCGGTGTAGGTCGCACCGGCCAGAACCTCGCCTTGGTGCTGCACGCTAGCCAGCAACAAATCGTCGTCGGAAAATACACGGTCGGACGAGAGGAACACGGAGTCGTAACCGCCACCTGGCAAGTCGGTCAGTCCCACGTTGCGCGCCGAATAAGTCACTTGAATCTGTTCACCGACAAGTGCTACGTCGGGAACCGGAACGGCGACCGACTGCAACGCCAGATCACCGGCCGGGACGGCGGCCTTGAGCACGATTTTTGCCGGCAACACCGTCTCGACAAAGAACGGTGCCAACCCGGTGATCGACGAGAATGCTCCCGATTTGCTCGGATACGTCAGGATCGTGTACTGGTCCGAGACGTTCGGACCGAAGCCTCCCACCAGGTCGATGTGCAGCCCGCCGGTGAGATTTGCGACTCCTGCGGACTTGACCTGCCCGAATTGCCCCGTGCTGGGCCGGTCGGCGATTTCAATGTTGATCACCAGAGGCGGGTTGCCGATCGCGGGGGCGTTGTTGGTGAGCGTGCCGTTGACCGTTAGCGTGCTACCTGGGCCGGCGGTGAGTTGGCCGGAGTTACTTAAGTTGCCAAGCGTGGTGAAGTCGCGACCGCCAGCCAGCGTGAACTCGCCGCGGTTCGCGGTCAGCGTGTTGATGCGCGGAAATGCCGAGCCTGGCCCATCGAGCGTGACTTGGCCGAGGTTGGTGGTGAAGTTCGTCGCGTTCGGAGCGGAGATGCTGGCAAACGGTCGAACGATCCACTCGCCCGCAGTCAACGTGTTGCCGGAGAACTGCACGACTGAATCGACGAATTCCAGCGTCCCCGACTGCACTTCGACAGTGCCCTTGTTGTCGAACTGGAAGAGCCGACTGTTTCCCTCGTGGCGGAACGCCGATGTGCCCAATCCAGCCGACTTTCGAAAAACACCCCGGTTGTCGAACACCATTGTTCCCACGGACGCATTATTGACGACCAGCAAATCGGCATCGCTCCGCAGGTCATACAGTCCGTTGTTCACGAACCGCAAATCCGCGTTCACATGGAAGTCTCCGGCACCGCTGTGGATGAACGTCCCATTGTTCGTAATCTCCGCTCGGGAAAACACACTGGTGCTGGTTGCGAAATCGAAGAAGTTCTCGTTAACGATAGCGTTCAGCAACTGGCCGCTCAGCATGTGGAAAACGCCCTCCGGAAAATTCAGCCGCGCCGGGATGGCAGCGTTGTTGCCATTCAGGATCGAATTGAACTCGATCGTGCCCGGCCCGCTCCCGGTAAAATTTCCCGCCCAATTGAAATGGACGTTGGTCATTCCGGCGAATTCGAGCACAGCTCCCCCGCCGACATGTTGAACGTGCCGCCGGTGGAATTGCCGCCTCGGTTCAACGTCAATCGCCCGGAATGCACTTCAATTGTGCCCGTCGCGAGGTTGTCCACCGAGCCGCCGAATAGGACAGTGCCGGTCCCCGCCGTCTTCTTGAGCATTCCCGCGTTGATGAACCGGCCCGGATTGTGAAACTGAGATGGATCGGCCAGGAACGGCGAGTCACCCCGATGCTCGAAGGTCGCGCCGACGCGATTCTCAAACGTGAATTCAGCAATGTTGAACGATCCCGGCCCCACGTTCACGATCGTGCCCGCGTTGCTGAATCCGTTGCCGTTCAAGCCCTTGCCATTCGGTCCGGAGATCGTGATCGAACCCGTGTTGACGAACGTGCCGTTGCCGATCGATCCGCCGGTCCAATGAAACAGCCCATCCGGAAAATCAAAGGTTGCTCCCGCTCCGGTGGTCACCAACACTCCGCCGGACAACTCAACCTGCCCGCCGCCGGTGCCGGTGAATGTGCCAGAGAAGCGGGCACCGTTGTTCGGCACCAATTCGAGCACCGCACCGGTTGAAGCGTTGAACGTGCCACCCGTATTGCCGCTCGAACCCGAGCCACCGCTGCCGCCGCTGGTATTGAAAAGTTGCAATGTGCCGCTCTGTGCGTCCAGCGTGCCACCCGTGTTGCTGAAATGGAAGGTGTTTCCGTTCGGGTTTGGGTTCGGGGTGCCGATCGTGGACACGCCGCTGCCGCCGGTCTTCTGGATCGTGCCCGAATTATTCAGAAAGTGAGTGCCGGGAGTCGCGAACAGCCCCGCGTCGCTCTGGAAATCGTAGATCGCGCCGCTGTTGTTCGTGAGTGTGTCGAGGTTCGTGAAGGTGCTGCCCAACAGCAAATTGCCTGTGCCCGTGTGGATGATCGTGCCACTGTTATTGAACGCGGAACCGTTGAGGCCCTTGTCGTTGGCCCCGGCGAGCGTGATCGTGCCCGTGTTCGTGAAGGGGTGGATCGGATGTGTGTTCCCGATGCTGCCGCCGGACCACTGAAACAGTCCAGCCGGGAAGTTGAAGATGGCACCAGGGCCTGCGGTGTCCGTCACATTCAGCGTGCCACCGGAAAGTTGCACGGTGCCGCCGCCGGTGCCAGTGAATGTTCCCGCGAAGCGGGCACCTCTGTTCGGCACCAGGTCGAGCACTGCACCGGTGGCGGCGTTGAACATGCCTCCCGTGCTCGCCCCGCTGGTGGCAAGAAGTTGCAGCGTTCCGCTCTGCCCGTCGAGTGTGCCACCGGTGTTGTTGAAATTGAGGCTGCTGTCATTCGAGTTCGGAATCGGCATGCCGATCGTGGACAGGCCGCTGCCGCCGGTCTTCTTGATCGTGCCCGAATTGTTCAGAAAGTTCGCGCCGGGGATGCCGAACAGGCCCGCGTCGTTTTGAAAATCGTAGGTTGCGTTGACGTCGTTCGTGATGGTGCCGACGAGCACCAAGTTGCCAATACCGGTGTGATTGATCGTGCCGCTGTTGGTCAACCTGCCGTTGAGACTGACGTTCGCCGCCGCCGAAATCGTGATCGTGCCTGAGTTCGCCAAGCCGTTGCCGGAGATCGTGCCGGATTGCCATTCGAACATGCCGCTGGCCGTGATCGTCACCGCGCCGTTGGCCGTCAGATTTCCGCCGTTCAGGGTCAACGTCGAACCATCGATCTGCGACGCCGCGTTCACCGTCAATGTTCCTCCCGTCGCGATGAGCGACTCACGGCTGGTGATCGATGTCACCGTGCGACTGTCGCGAATCGTGATCGTGGGATTGGCCGTGCCGCGATCAATCGTCACATCGTCACCGGACGCTGGCACTTGGCCGGTGCTCCAATTGGCCGCGACATCCCAGAAGCCGTCCGTGTCGATATTCCAATTGACGGCGGTCAACATTTCGCGCCGCTCCAGGCATTCCACGGTCGAAGGCCGAACCCTTGTGGCGTGATGATGGAGATCCTGGCGTCTCCGCTGAACGTGCCTGCCACGTTGACCAAGCCAGTGACGCCAATCGATTTTCAAAATCATGACCGCTCCGAAATCTAGTGCCGCCATCGAAAGTTGATCTACCAGCAGACGCCATTTTTGACTCAACTCTGCGGACTTGGTCAAGGAGGTGTGTCATGCCAGGGAAGGCGGCGAAGGTGGTGGTGTCGGAGCGGCAATTCGCGATTTTGAAGGAG
>SYJG01000155.1 GCA_005798445.1 Planctomyces sp. | reverse complement strand
CGTCACCTGGGCCGAGCTAGAACGCGTCGCAAATCTTCTGAATAACCGCCCGCGCCGCTGCCTCGGCTACAGAACCCCCAACGAAGTCTTCCTCAAATAATCTGCAACCTCAAATTGCATTTGAGATGACGCAGCGCCAGGGCCTCAACTCGCCAATCCGTATCCTTTGCACGGTGTGCGGCCTGCACCGAAGTGCTCGCCTTGCCGATCTCATCAACGGGGACGGAATCGCATGCAAATGCTCAAAGACGTATCGCCGCAACACTGAATTGTTCATCGCTGAAGCAATCGAGACACATGGAGCGCAACGCTACGACTACTCATCGGCTCGTTTTATGACCGTAAAGACCCCGCTCACCATCCGCTGCAAAGCGTGCAATACGGACTTTTTGCAAACGCCCGAAATCCACCTACAAGGGTGTGGATGCCCACATTGCGCACAACCGAAAGGCGAGCGCGACATCGCTCAATGGCTTGATGACAACGGCTTCGAATACGAGATTCAGCACACGTTTGCAACTTGCAAGCATTACCGTGTCTTGCCCTTTGATTTTTACGTGGCCTCACACAAAACACTCGTCGAATACGATGGTGCCCAACATTACCGATCCGTTGAATGGTTCGGTGGCGAAAAGGCTTTCAAACGTACCCAAGCACGCGATGGGATCAAGAACATGTGGGCCGCCAACAACGGCTACACCCTCGTCCGCATTCGTTACGACGAGAACATCAACGCTATACTTTCCGATGCGTTGATCAGCACAGATGGCGCGACATGACTGGGAAATGCCCCGGAGTTGCTGTGCAGTCCGAAATTAGAATCAACGTCACCGACGCACAATTTCGATGTTCGGCAGACTATGGGTTTTGACCAACCGC
Organism: Planctomyces sp.; assembly: GCA_005798445.1. Classification (GTDB taxonomy): domain Bacteria; phylum Planctomycetota; class Planctomycetia; order Planctomycetales; family Planctomycetaceae; genus SXKJ01. The sequence goes on along the minus strand of SYJG01000155.1, from coordinate 35,573 downwards.
GCGGAAAAGATTCGGTTCTCGTAGTTCGTGTTGCAGAGTTTCAGCGAGTTGGCGGCCGGTGGTGGAGAAGGGGTAGCGGGCGAACTCGGATGGGGTGACCCAGGCGGTGGGATGGGGTGTGGTGAGTTCGCAGTCGCCGTTCGTCTCGGCCAGCCAGCAGTCGAGGGTGATGCGGAAGCGGGTGACGCTGTGTTTGAGTTGCGTCAGGCGTTCGGTGAGCGTGACGCGCGGGCCGAAGTCGGTGGCGATGCGGCGTTCGAGCAGTTGCCGCTCGCCGGAGACATTTGTGGGCAGTTCGAATCTTGGGAAATCCCACAGGCCGGCCCAGCGTTGGCCTTCGGGGCGGCGGTAGATCAGGTAGCGGCCTGCGGATTCGATGGCGACGTAGGCTTCGTGAGTCTCGGTGATTTCGGGGCGGCGTTTCGCGGCAGGGATGTCGGCTTGAGCTTGCTCGGCGAGTGCGCGGCAGCAGGACGCGACGGGGCATTCGTCACAGCGCGGGTCGGTCGGAGTGCAGAGGGTTGCGCCGAGGTCCATCAAGGCTTGATTGAACTCGCCGGGGGATTTTGTTGGGACGAGTTTCTCGGCGAACGACCAGAGCACTCGTTGACCGCTCGTCGAACGTGGGTCGTCGCGAAGGCCGAGCAGTCGCGAGTACAGCCGCAGCGTGTTCGCTTCGACGATCGGAGCCGCTCGATCGAAGGCGAACGAGACGATGGCTCCTGCCGTGTACCGTCCGATGCCGGGGAGTTCGAGCAGCTCATCTACGGTGGCCGGGAACTCGCCGCCGTTCGCGACGATCGCCTGAGCCGCTTTCCGCAGGTTGCGAGCGCGGCTGTAGTAGCCGAGTCCTTCCCACAATCGCACCACGTCGGCCTCGTCAGCAGCGGCCAGTGCGGCGACGGTTGGGAAGCGTTTCAGAAATCGCTCGAAGTACGGCTTCACGGCGGCGACGGTTGTCTGTTGCAGCATGATCTCGCTGATCCAGACTTTGTAGGGATCGCGGCAGTTTCGCCACGGCAAGGCGCGACCATTACCGACATGCCAGCGACGCAACACGGTGCGGAAACGGCGCAGCCAGGCGGAGTCGATTGTAGTGGGAGTTCTCGGCATCGAAACAAACCTGTCCGGCTCCCTCTCCCCTTTGGGGCGAGGGTTGGGGTGAGGGGCGAGTGACGACAGACGCCGCCGCGCGATTGCCCCTCACCCCCGGCCACTCTCCCCGAAGGGGAGAGGGGAGGAAGAAAAAGTTAGGACAAAAACTTTCGGAGCACGTTGGCCGTGATGCGCGAGACGTTCTCGTCGATGGGGATGCTGCTGGGCCAGCAGATGGAGCCGGCGGAGAACGTGCCGCCGCCGGATGCGGTGTCGAAGATCGACATCTCCGCGCCGCCGTCGTCGGGGTTGAGTCCCTTCGCGAGCAGTCGTGTGCCCTTCGGAGAACTCGCCGAGATCTTGTCGGTCTCGTGGCCGGAGGCTCCGCCGGGGCAGCGGCGATGCAGGCTCTTTTCGCCGAAGATGTCGCCCGCCTTGAGGCCCGTTCCCTCGAAGCACCAATGCGTGTCGTCGATCACTCGGTACGGCGCGCCGGTCATGATGCCGCTGGGGGTGAAGACGACGCCGAGCAGATTCGCTTCGGACTCGTGCCGCTTGCCGAGCCGGCTTTCGGCTCCGATGCCTTCGGGCCAGAGGCTGGTCATCGTGCCGTTGTGGACGGTCATCGTGTCGTTGTCGTGCAGCGTGACTTCGCAGTTCACGCCGTTGCCGCCGAGGTACATCAGCCGGCCCCCCTCGTGGAAGACCCAGTGTTTGACTCGGTCGTACATCGTCCGGGTCCAGTACTCCGGGTGCGTGCTGATGATCAAAACTTTGTACTGCGACAGGTCGAGCACTCCGTCATGAAGCTGCGTCTCGGAGTAGAAGTCGTACGCGAAGCCCTCTCGCTCCAGCCAACCGAGCAATCGCCACTCGGCGGGAGCGATGTGACACGCGGCGCGGCCTTCGATCGGATCGGTAATCTGCTCGGAGAGGGCGATGTCGTTGATCGGCTCCGGCCGCTCGAACGACAGCGGGGCGTAATCGTTCCAGCCCCAGGTCTGAAACTTCGCGTCGATGTATCGAGCGATCTCTTGCCGCGAGTTGACGACCGGCACCTCCGGCAGCGCGTTCGCGTGGATGTAGTTGCTGCGGCCTCCGAAATTGTTGTAGCAGTTCCAGGTGATGTTCGACGCGAGGACCGCCACCGGCGCGGTCGGCTTGGCGGGAGCGACGACCCACGGAAAGGCGAACGCTCGGCCTGAGGCGGTGGTCGCGTGGAAGTAGTACAGCCCCGACTTCGGCGGAGCGGCGACGAACTGCTTGTGAGCCGGACTGGCGTAGCCGACTTTGTTCCACTCGACGCCGGTCTGCGTGTAGTCGCCGTCGGGGGTGACCTGCATCATCGCTCGCGGTCCGTGCTCGTCGTGCCAGCCGAGTCCGCAGACGCGCTCCTTCGTCCAGCCGTAACGCCAGAGTTCCAGATGGAAGCACTCGGTTGAGTGGACTCGGAACTCTGCCTCCTCGCCCGATCGGACACACTTCGGCCAGGCGTAGCCGAGCAGTCCGTCGGTCAGCAGCCGGAAGTGATGCGGCTGTTTCGTCGGCAACGTGATCTGCACTCGCTTGCCACCGAAGCCGGGGCGTTGCAGCGTGACGTTGTACTCGCCGGCCGGTAGGTCGAGATGGACTGAGCCGCTCGCTCGCGAACGTGTCTCCCAAGACTGGCCCTGTTGGTTGACGAACTCCAGCAGCACATCCGACACCGCGACGTAGCGTTCGTCGCTCACAAACCCGATCAACATGGTGATGAACTCCGCAGTGTGATGCCGGACAAACGCGGCGGCCGAACAGAGATCGCCGTTGCCCCTCTCCTGTCATTGGCAAAAAGGATAACGGCTATCGGCCACCGGCTCACGGCTATCGGCAGGACGGCAGCAGGAAGTCGTGTTGCCGGGTTTTAGGGCCTCTGGTAAAAGCCGCGCCCCTTTGGATAAGGAGAGACCGCATGGACGCGCCCAAATTCCTTGCCGCACTGCACGAGTTGTTCGATGTCAGCGCCGGCACGATCCACAAAGACTCGGTGTTGCAGGACATTCCCGGCTGGAGTTCGATGACCTTCATCGGACTGATCGCGATGCTCGATGATGACTTCGGAGTGCGGATTGCTCCCGGCACGATCCTCCGCTGCCACACGGTCGAGGACTTGATCGAGGAAGTTGCCGCCGAACAAAAGCCCGCGAAGATGGCGGCATGAGCGGGACGGCGACTATCCTGTCTCGCAGTCAGTTCTCTCGTCGGCGGTTCTGCACGGCGAGGTTGGTTCCCGTCAAGAAATGACATCCATGCAGGCGACCCTCAAGGCCATCGAGTACTACCTTCCGCCGCGGATTCTGGACAATCCGCAGTTGTGCGTTGTCGCGCCCAACTGGTCGCCGCAAAAGATCCAAAGCAAAACCGGCATCGAAGAGCGACGCATCTCCGAGGAAGAGGAGCTGTCGTCCGATCTCGCGGTCAAAGCGGTCACGAAGCTGTTCGAGTCGGGTGCCTGCAAGCCGGAAGACATCGACTATTTGATGCTCTGCACACAGACGCCCGATTACTTCCTACCGACAACGGCCTGCCTGCTGCAAAACCGCCTCGGCCTGCGAACTAGTTGCGGAGCATTGGATTTCAACCTCGGTTGCTCCGGGTTCATCTACGGACTTGGCATGGCCAAGGGGCTGATCGAAACCGGTCAGGCCGCGAACGTGCTGATCGTCACCGCCGAGACCTACACGAAATTCATCACGCCGACGGACATGTCGGTTCGCGCGCTGTTCGGCGACGCGTCGGCCGCGACGTTGATTACCGCTCAGGACTCGCACAGCCCGGAAGCTCCCGCGATCGGCCCGTTCGTCTACGGCACCGACGGCAAGGGGGCTAAGAATCTCATTGTCCAGACCGGCGGGATGCGCAAGCCTGTCGCCGGGTTCGCCAGCGGCGGTGGAGTCGAAGACGAAGATGAGCATGTCCTGGTGCCGCCGACGCTCTACATGAACGGGCCAGAGATTTTTCTCTTCACGCTCGACGCCGTCCCCGAATTGGTCGCCGGGATTTGCAGTCGAGCTGGCATCACCTTCGACGACGTCGATCTGTTCGTCTTCCACCAAGCCAACGAATACATGCTGCGACACCTGCGGGACAAAATCGAAATCCCGCCGGATCGTTTCTTTGTCTCAATGAGCCACTGCGGCAACACGGTCTCGTCCACGATCCCGATCGCCTTGAAGGAGGCCCACAAAGCAGGCCGCCTCAAGCCCAATGCCCGCGTGATGCTTGTCGGCTTCGGCGTCGGTTACTCGTGGGGGGCGACGATGCTGCGGTGGAGTATGTGAAGAAATTGATCATTGGTTATTGGTCATTGACTGTTGGTCATTGAATGAAACCACGGCGTGTCGCTCTAAAATAATCAATAATCAATAATCAATGATCAACGACCAATAACCACTGACCAATTCTGCGATTCTCGGAAAGGATTCCGACATGTCTCTCGATCTCCTCGCCACGGATGGCGGGACTCCCGTGCGAACGAAGCCATTCGCTCCCTGGCCGGTGTTTGGCGAAGCTCAATGCGACGCCGTACAGGCGGTGCTGAAGTCCGGCAAAGTGAACTACTGGACCGGACAGGAATGCCGGCTCTTCGAGAAAGAGTTCGCCGCCGCCGTCGATTGCGATCACGCGATCTCGCTGGCGAACGGAACGCTGGCAATTGAGTTGGCGTTGCACGCATTGGGCGTTGGGCCGGGAGACGACGTGATCGTTCCGCCGCGCACGTTCATCGCGACGGCCAGTGCTGTCTGGGCACGAGGCGCTCGGCCGGTCTTCGCGGACGTCGATCCGATCAGTGGCAATCTGTCGGTCGAGACGATCGAAGCGGCACTCACTCCGAACACGAAGGCGATCATTCCGGTTCACATCGCTGGTTGGCCGTGCGATATGGACGCGATTATGGACCTCGCCCACAATCGACGGCTATTCGTCATCGAGGACTGTGCTCAAGCTCACGGAGCGACCTACAAGGGCCAACCGGTCGGCTCGATCGGACACATGGGTGCGTTCTCGTTCTGCCAGGACAAGATCATCACGACTGGCGGCGAAGGCGGAATGCTCGTCACCAACCGCAAAGACTGGTGGGGCCGCGCGTGGAGCTACAAAGACCACGGCAAAGATTGGGACGCCGTCTACAACCGCGAGCATCCGACGATCTTCAAATGGACCCACGAGTCGCTCGGCACAAATTGGCGGATGACCGAGATGCAAGCGGCGATCGGCCGCTGGGCTCTGCGCGAATTGCCGAATTGGGTGCAGGCCCGCCGTCGCAATGCGTCAATGCTGGAGAGTGTCTTGTCACGCGTTCCTGGCATCCGCACTGAGTCCCCCGACAGCGATTTCGGTCACAGCTACTACAAGCACTATGCCTTTGTCCGACCGGAGATACTGCACGGTGGTTGGACTCGCGACTTGATCGTGAAAGCCCTGCAGAAGGAAGGGATTCCGTGTGGCAGCGGCATTTGTTGTGAGATTTACCAAGAAGCTGCGTTCGAGGCCGTCGGTCTCAAACCCGCGCAACGATTGCCGAATGCTCGGAATTTGAGTGACACGAGCCTGATGTTCGTCGTTCATCCGACGCTCAGCGAACCGGACATGTTCGACACCGCTCGCGCCGTCGCCAAGGTCATGTCACACGCGACTCAGCGATCGCTGATGCCGTTCGCGCGAGCGGCCTAGTTGGCAGTTGTTGCTGCTTTCGTGCCGCATCGGCAAAGTCCACGGAATCGTAATCGTCCGTGTGACCGTCAAAGTTTGCTCATCTTCCCACCGGAAGACGTCCGAAATAGCTGATGGGCGAAGTTGCGCCCGCAGGGAAGGGTTCGAGGTCTGTTCTCACGGGGGACTCAGATTCTCGACCAGTTCCAACAGCAGACGCAGTCGGTGAAGGAGCAGATGATGTCGCAGGGATGCCTGATGCAGCCGGGTCTGACGGGCGACGAGTTTTCCCGTAAGGTCTTTCCGCCCGCAGCCGTGCCACGCACTCGCAAGCTGGTCGAACAAGTATGGATGAAACTCTTTGGCTCGCTGACGTCAGAGAAGTTGGCCGTTCGAGTGTTTGTCGATTTCGTGGTCGCCAATGTTGTGCTGGTTCAGGCGGCGATTGTGCGATTGGCGGCAAATGGCGGTCTGAGCTGGGACAACCCCGTCGGCCAACTGGTCGAAAAGGTCAATGCCACCTATTTGATGAATGCCGGTTGGTTTGGACTATCGACCGTTGTGTTGTTCGCTTTGACGGGGGTCTACAAACCAGTGCCGTTTTCACGAGTGAAGCAGCGATTGTCGGCGATCGCGTTGGCAAGTGCGATTGGCTTGATCGCGCACCTCATTCTCGGAGGATTCGCGTTCGACAAAGCTCAGCAGACTCTGGAGGTCGGCCTGCCGGCTTGGACGTTGCTGTGTGCCGTTGTCGCCTCGGTGCGGTATTCCCGCATGAAAGTGGGGGAACATTTCCGAGCGGTCTCGCGCGGTGAGGTGGCGAATACGAAGATTGAAGCGGTGCTCGTCGTCGGTGGAGCGGGTTACATTGGCTCGATGTTGACTCGGCAGTTGCTCGACGCGGGTTATCGTGTGCGAGTACTCGATCTCGAATTGTTTGGCACAAAGTCGCTGGCGAATGTGCTCGAACATCCGCGATTGGAGGTGATCATTGGCGACTTCCGAAACATCGAAGACGCCGCCCGGGCTTTGCGTGGAATGGACGCGGTTTGCCATCTCGCGGCCATCGTCGGCGATCCGGCCTGTGCTCTCGATCGCGAGACGACCATCGCGGTGAACTACGCGGCGGCGAAGATGATGGCTCAACTCGCGAAAGCCAACGGCGTCACGAAGTTCGTGTTCGCCTCGACGTGCAGCGTTTACGGAGACTCGGAAGACATCATGTCCGAGGATTCGCCGCTCAATCCGGTCTCGTTGTACGCGACGACCAAGATCGACGCCGAACGGGCGTTGCTCGACACGGCCGATACCGACTTCCAACCGACGATCCTGCGGTTCGCGACCGCCTACGGCTGGTCGCATCGCCCGCGATTCGATCTCGTGGCAAATCTCTTCAGTGCTCAGGCCGTGACCGACAAGAAGATTCGCGTCTTCAACGGCGAGCAATGGCGGCCGTTCGTTCACACGCGAGACATCGCTCGCGCATGCGTGCTGACACTGGAAGCTCCACTCGCGAAAGTCGGAGGCCAAATCTTCAACGTTGGCGACGAAAGCCAAAACTACACACTGACACAACTTGGCCAAATCGTGGCTCAATCGTGTCCGGGGATCGAAGTCGAAGAGGTTCGCAACGGCGACGATGCTCGCAACTATCGCGTGAACTTCTCCAAGATTCGCCGCACGCTCGGTTTCCGAGCCTCCATCGACTTGGTCGAGGGAGTGCAAGAAATGGTCGATGCGGTGGTCGGTGGCCATGTCTCGAACTGGCGTGAGCCGATCTACAGCAACTCGAAGCACCTTGAAGGGGAAGGACTGTCAGTCTTGAAGTTCGACGCCCTCCGCAAAGGCGTAGATGAGATGCCTGCTACGACACGGTTCCTCGCAAAGAAAGCGGCGGCGTAGTAGGCCAGACGTCCGGCTGATGGCCGAAAGCCGATGGCTGTTGGCCGTCATCTCAAAATCGGATAAGCCCAGAAATGAAATAACAGCCGACAGCCATCGGCTTTCAGCCATCAGCCAAACACCCGGAGTGACTCATGCACGTCCTGTTCGTCCACAAAAACTTTCCGGCTCAGTTCGGACACATCGCCAGCTACCTTATCAAGAAGCACGGCTTCCGCTGCTCGTTCGTGTGCGAACTGCCTTCGGGCGTGTTCGATGGTATTCAGCGGTTTCAGTACAAGCTGACCGGCGGAGCGACCAAGACGGTCCACTATTGCAGCCGCACGTTCGAGAACTGCGTCTGGCACACGCACGGCGTCTACGAAACGATGAAGGCGCATCCTGAAGTAAAGCCGGACCTCGTGGTCGGTCACAGCGGGTTCGGTTCGACGACGTTTCTCGCCGATCTCTACGACTGCCCGATCATCAATTACTTCGAGTACTACTACCACGGCCGCAACTCGGACCTCGACTTCCGGCCGGAGATTCCCGTCAAAGAGTTGGACCTGCTCCGTTCACGCACGCGAAACGCGATGATCCTGCTCGATCTGCAAACGTGTGCGGCCGGCTATTCGCCGACGCAGTGGCAGAAGAGCCTGTTTCCGGTTGAGTACCAGCCGAAGATCGACGCCATCTTCGACGGCATCGACACGAACATCTGGCACCGCCGGCAAGTTCCGCGTCGCATCGGCGATCGCGAGATTCCGGCCGGCACGAAGATCGTCACCTACGTCTCGCGCGGCTTCGAGTCGATGCGCGGGTTCGACATCTTCATGAAGGTCGCCAAGCGGATTTGCGACGCTCGCAAGGATGTGGTCTTCGTCTGCGTCGGCTCCGACCGAGTCTGTTACGGCGGCGACATGCAGCGGATCAGCGATGCCGAGAGCTACCGCGATCACATTTTGAAGCAGGACAATTACGACATGAGCCGCTTCCTCTTCACCGGTCGCGTCGAGCCAAATCAGCTCGCCGACATCATCAGCATGGGGGACCTGCACATCTACCTGACGGTTCCGTTCGTGCTGAGCTGGTCGCTGATGAACTCACTGGCCTGCGGCGCGACAGTGCTCGCCTCCGACACGGCTCCGGTCAAAGAGATGATCCGTCACGGCGAGAACGGCCTGCTCGGCGGTTTCTTCGATGTGGACCGCCTCACCGAACTCGCCCTGCAAGTCCTCGACGATCCGGCGGCGTATCGCCATCTCGGCGACGCGGGCATGCGCATGATCCAGGAAAACTACAGCCTCGACAAAATGCTGCCGCGGATGTTGGACCTCTACGAACGGACGCTCAACAAGCATCGCGGACGGTAAGTCGAAATCTTCGACGAACTCAAAAGTCAGGCTTGACTATTGGTCAAGAATCGATTGAAGTTCGACTCATCGGCAAGCGACACCCTGATTTCCCTGGGGACGTTTGCGACGGATGCCACTGAAAACCGTGAGCAACGGACTGCACTGGGGAGTGCATGAAAGGTGGCGACCGGAACGGCCCGAGAGAGGGATCATGTTCTTCACAACCACCAAAGAGGTTGGCCATGATCCAGAAACGTGCTTTGGAGTGTTCGTTTTTTATCCCGATTCGGCGTGACGCCAATTTGTCAGACGGAGAACCTCATTCAGCCGAGATTTGGGAGTGGTTGGACGAAGAGTTGTTCAATCGGTTTCGCGGCGGGACTGCGGCACCCGGCTTGTACGACGGCTTCTACCGCGATCCGGATACCGCAGAACGAGTTTCCGACGAGTCACGCAAATTCCAAGTCGCTGTCTCCGTACCGCAAGTCGATGACTTGCGGGCGTTGTTGGCGGAAGCCTGCATCAAGTTTCAGCAGAAGTGCATCTACCTAAGTGTGGCTGGTGAAGTCGAGTTCATTGAGGCGGTGAATCATGAAACTGACGAAACAAGCTGAGCTGTATCGGAATCTCAAAGGCGAATCTTTTTCAATCCACGGTCTTCCCGAAGACGAACGGAAATTGATTACCGAACTCCAGTCGAAGGCCAAACGTACGAAAGAATGGTCCTCGTTCCGAAACTTCTGGATGTCGCGGGTCGGCGAGTTCTACGAACAGAAAGGGCTGAGTCGCCCGCAGATTCTGAAGACGGCCGGATACCGTATCGGCCAAGACCTTGCCAGCCGCATGGGCATCAAGCAGGGTTGGATGCGACATCCCGACTACCGTGATGAGTTGGAATCGATCATTCATCAGCGTTTCAAGACTCGACGCGAGTTCTGTGAAGCGACCGGATTGTCGGAAGACATGGTGAGTCATGTCTTGGCTAAGCGAAAGCACTTAGCAGTCAATACGCTCGAAGAATCTCTCCGCCGTATCGGCTACACCCTGCATATCGCTCCGGCTGCTCAAGGATGAGTTTTGCAATCACACGACGGTCTCAGCCGTTTATGTTTCCCGCCTGACGACTTTGGAAATTGTTCGATCACTATGCCAACCTACGACTACGAATGCGGTGCCTGCAATCACAAGTGGGAGCTGTTTCAATCCATCAAGGCCGAGCCTGAGAAGAAGTGTCCCGCCTGCAAGAAGAAGAAAGCTCGCCGGTTGATTGGGGCGGGAGCGGGGCTGATCTTCAAAGGCTCCGGGTTCTATCTGACCGACTATCGCAGCAAGTCCTACAAGGATGCCGCGAAGGCGGACAAATCTGCCTCTGAACCGGCCCCGCCAAAGGTGGACGGCGGTTCCTCGAAGCCGTCAGAAAGTGGCGGCTCAAAATCGTCGTCGAAGGAATGACTCTCCGCGATCCGACGAACTGGATGTCGGCAAGTGAAGTTGTCCGAAAAACTCCGAATTCGCGTCGGTCGCAGCGGTTGGGAAAATTGGGCAAAACACGCTGTGAATCGTGGCCGATGGACGTGCCGCGAAATCGCTAGGACCGCTCCGGTTTAACACGTTTTGAGCGGTGTTGGGACTCGCGCAACCGGCAGAGGCATTGCATCCGAAAGCCTCACGTTGACCCACTTTTTCGGGACAACTACAGTCCGCCTCGCTTTCCGGCTGACGAGCATTGCGTACAGGTCTTCTGTCTCGCAAGGTTGGGTCAGGCGTGGTCTGAACGCGACTTCTTGGCCCTGCTGTTCATGGAGGACGGCGTGCGTAAGCTCGGTGCGTGGATGCTCAGTTTCATGGCGATTTCGTGGTTCAGCGTCGGTGGCTGCCAGCGGCCGGTGGTGCAATCTCCGCCCCCGGTCTGGCACGGCAGCCAGCGTCCGGCGGTGCCTGAGCCACACGAGATCAAACCACTGCCGACAACCGCGATGCCTCAGCTTCCGTTTGGCAATCCGTGGAAGCCGACGGCGGCGGTTCGCGATTGGAAGCACATCGTCATTCATCACACAGCCTCGTCCGGCGGGAGCGTTGCGACCATTCACGCCGAGCATCTCAGCCGCAAGGACAAGAACGGGAACCACTGGAAAGGGATCGGCTATCACTTCTTGATCGGTAACGGCACCGGCATGAGTGACGGCGAGATCGAACCGACGTTCCGTTGGAAGCAGCAGATGCAGGGTGCTCACGCCGGTAACGAGGAATACAACCAGCACGGAATCGGCATCTGCCTGGTCGGCAACTTTCAGGATCAACGGCCATCGCCCGCTCAGTTGGCGGCAGTCAAGCGGTTGGTCGGGGTGCTCAAACGCGAGTACCGGATCAAGAGCAACCAAGTCGTTGGTCATCGCGACGTCAAATCGACCGCGTGCCCCGGCAAGATGTTCCCGATGACCGAGATCGCTCAGTCGGAAGACGTGCCGTTTTTCACCTCGCGCGACGGAGAAACCTCGCCGAGCGTGTTGACTCTCACCGGAGGAACCCGCGAATGAACTCGCCGATGAACGAACCCTGGAATGGCCGCTGGTTCGCCGCTCACGAGTCACCGTCGATGGACCTGTGCCAACGCAAGCCGTGGGACACGCTCATCCCAGCCAATCATGCTGCGCCGAGCGAACCAGCCGCCGAGATGGATTCGGCTTTGGAAGTTGTCGTTGCCGGTGCGGATTCACCGTGGGGACACTTCGCGCTGCCCGATGAATCGCCGGTGCATCTGCCTCCGCACTATGAGCCAAATTACGCCTACCCCTTGATCGTCTGGCTGCACGATGCCGAGTGGACCGCTCGCGAGTTGCTCGACCTGATTCCGCGGATCAGCCCGCAGAATTATCTGGGCCTCTCGGTCGAAGGTCTGACCCCAACGAACCGCTTCGCCTCCGGGTCGATGTCCCCGGCAGGAAGCCTCGATCCGCTCGATGGTCTGCTGGAGACGTTGAAGGACGTCGTCCCGCAGATGCGGCGCGAGTTCCACGTCCACAGCGAACGCATCTACCTCGCCGGCTTCGGCGATCAAGCCTCGGTCGCGTTGCGAATGCTGCTGCGACGTCCCGAATGGTTCGCCGGTGCGTTGGCCTTCGGAGTCAGGAACACGAAGTTTGAATCGGCCCTCGAAAACTACGACGAACTGCGCGGCAAACGAGTCTTCCTGAGTGCCGGAGTGCGAGACAGCCGCTGCTCGGTCGCGGACGTCACGAGTCTCGGCCGCCTGCTGCGTTCGTTCGGGATTCAAGCTGTGCTGCGAGCGTATGACTCCAGCGAATCGCCGACGCCAAAGATGCTCTCCGATGTCGATCACTGGCTGATGAACGCTGTCTGCGAATCGACGATGGTGTGAAATCGTAGAGCCTGCTCCTGCCGGGCATGAGCCAATTGTTGGGTCAACAGCAGCAGAGGAACTGACGATCCTCGGTTGGACGTCGCAAGGCTCTTCAGATCGCCGCTAGGAAGAATTCATTCAACGCGATTGAGTAATGACGGGATCACGCTCTTTCTGACAAGCTCTGCAATCTCGCGACTCCCGCGCAGGACACCAGACTGTCGGGTAAGAATTCTCCGCGTTTTTCGCTCCTCTGCGGTGAACTCGTTTGTTACCGCAGAGATGCGAAGAGCTTGGCGCGGGCTTCTTCGGCAACCCAAGCCAAGATGGTTCATCCGCATTGTCTTTGTAGAGACACCTTGTCGTAGAAACCGTGGGGCCATTCCACCGTGGATTTTTGCCTTCCCGATCATCGTTTCCATCGTGCCCACTACGACTCCAGGACACGACGGATGCTGGCGCTGGCGGCACCGAAAATCTTCTCGCGAAAACAAGATTTCAATCGTTTGCAGTGCAGAGAATTCAAACCACAGCGAATCTCAAAACACGAAGTTGTTTGACCTCGTCCCCAGAGTCGATGCGAGAATGATGGGCCGGCGCTCGAAACGCGCTTGTCTCACCCTTCGGAACTCAAAAACAATCCGCCAAACTCAAAAGCCAACTGCGATGTCGTTTCCTGATGCGGAACCCAAGGCTCCCCAGATTCCGTAGGGACTGCGGGTTGTGACGTGCGGCGGTGGGATCGCGTGAAGATCTCCGCAATCGATCTTCTCATTGATAAAACGGACGGCACCATCCGCCAACAGTACATGAACCCCTCCTCGGTGAAAGCTGCTCGCGGACAGGAGACTCAACTGCGGCCCCGGGCCAAGCCCTTCACACGACGGGCTGTTCGGCGGCAAGATCGTGGTGATCAGAGTATGCATCCATAACGCGCCGTGACCGTCTTGGCCCATCCCCACGGCATGTAAACTCACTGTCGGCAGGTATTGGCTCCGATTCACCGTCGTTAGGCATTGGGCCGGGTCGTTAGGTACGCCACTGACGTTGATGGCCAACTGCCCTCGAGCCTCGCGGCCGAGCACATCGCCAATGACTCGCTCAGACATGCGGATTGTCGAACTTGTCCCATCCTGGGCTTCGGTGTGAAACGAACCCCGAATTCGAGGCTGAGTGACCGAACTATACGGAACGGTCGCTGCGACAACGCTATCGCCTGCGGATTCACAATACGTCCTTTGTTTGGCGGTCGAATTGATTCTGGCGGGGACTGATGATGAGGGACACAATGGCCCACCGACACTCGAACCTAAGCCAAGCTGTTTCAGGTGATTCTTGCACTGCACCGAGCGAGCCGACTCGCGACTGGATTGAATCGCCGGCAACAACAACATCATCAGGACGCCAATGATGGCGATCGTGACCAGCGTCTCTAAAAGTGTGAAACCGTGACACACTCGGTTCTGTCGATGCGCGTTGGAGTTCCTGGTAGCGTTCATGAGCATGGTCATCTCGATGGATCGAGTTTCAGTCGATGTACGGCGATCTTGGAAACGGCGGCGCGACTCAGCGGCAACGAGTGATATTCGCCGTTGGTCCAAGCCGCGAGTTGGTCGGAGTAATGCGGCGTCCCTGGATTTCCGGATTGGCTCTGACAATCGACCGCCAGCAGGCAATCGGTCGAGAGGTCGGCGATCAGGCGATAACCCGCTCCTGAATTCGCGACCCAGTTGGGGCCGCTGCCGGTGTTGCAGACGGTGATCATGTCCCCCTTCACCGGCCCGCCGCCATCGTTGAGGAGTTGAGCCAAATCGCCGCGAGTCGATAGCACATGCTTGAGCGGCATCCGATGCACGCGGCCCCAACTCCACGCCGACATGTCGGGGCCGTGTTGCTTCGCCAGAAACGCCAGCGTCTCACTGAAGACACGACGAAGCCGAGGCAACCGCTCGCCGGCGGGAAACCAACCGTGCGGATCATCCGTGAGCAATCGGCTGGCGATTCCCTCGACCTGCTTTGCGAGCAGTTCGGAGGTCACTCCCTCGAAGCGGGCGTCGGCGACCGCTTTCGACCAGAACGTGAAGAAGACATTGAACAACGTCGGAGCGACCAATTCGGCTTCGACGCGACCGTCCCAACCTCGCAAGAGCTTCACTGCGGCTGGAGTCTGTGGGTCGGTCACGTCCGACAGCGCGGCGATCAGAGGCGGGAGACAGGTTACGGCGCGAAGCGACGCGGTGTCGTGGTGCATGACTCGAAAGTCATCGATGGTGAAGCCGCTCGGTCCTGAGCGGCCCGCCGACTTTGCGATGCCCGCTTCGATCATCTCGCGAATGCGAACGGCTCGGTAGCCGCCGATCCAGGTGCCGAACAGCGGGAACGGATAATCGTCTCCGGCCAGTCGATTGTTGGCCGACGCCAGCCAGCCGCGTTGCGGATCGACGGCGTGAGGCATCGACTCGAACGGCAAGAGGCCAGTCCATTGTTGATCGGGTTCCCAGCCGGCGCGGTAGCCTCGTTCGACGGTCTTGCGTTGCGGAATGCGTCCCGCGCAATGCACGGCGATTTGTCCCGCGACATCGGCGATGACCAGATTGAAGGTCGGGACATGCCACGGCCGCAGCGTCTCGCGGAACTCGGCGACGGTCTTCGCGCGGTCCATGCCCAGCAGAGCTGTCACCCAGCCGCCGTGATAGGCACCGAGCCATTTGAGCGTCACCGGCCCCGTCGTGTTTCCAGGTGGCGGCAGGATCTCATCGACGACGGGACCATTCCGTGAGAACCGAATCGTCCGCGAGATCGGATCCGTATCGCGAACGCGAATCGTCTCGACCACTTCGCGAGCCGGCTCCCAGCGGCCGTCGAATTGAAAACAGTTCGGGTGTTCGGGGTCGGTTCGCTCTTGATACAGATCGCGCAGCGAGCAGATGTTGTTGGTGATGCCCCACGCGACTCGTTCGTTGCGGCCGAACATGATCGCGGGCATCCCGACGTAGGCCATCCCCGCCACGTTGAAGTCACCGCCGCACAGGTGCGCCTCGTACCAGCACGAGACCGCCTCGATCGCGATGTGCGGATCGCTGGCGACCATCGGGATTCCCGCTTTGCAGTGACGCCCCGCAACAACCCAGTTGTTGCTGCCAGTCCCTTCGGGATCGCCGGTCGCCTGGCCAACGCTTTCGAGCGGTCGTTGTCCGATCTGCTGTTTCAAATGTTGGTACGCTTCGGGCGGGACAACTGCTTCTTCGTCCGCCTCGCCGAGCAGAAACTCGCGATACAGTGGCCCGTCGCCGAGTACTCGCTTGGCCAACTCCGGCATGACGATCACCGGGAAGCGGCCGGTCAAGTACCAGCGGAACTCGCTTTCGATCGCCAAGCTGTCGATCGGCGACCACGGCTCCGGGCGATAGTCGAGCAAGTCGAACTCGATCGCGATTTGGTCGCCGCACTGTTTGATCCAGGCATTCACACCGTCGGCGAACGCCTGCTGCAACTCGCGAGTCTCTTGCGGCAACCGCGACCACTCCTCCTTTGCGATCCGATTCAGGCCGACGGTGCGAGCGACCAGATCCAGCGGCACACCCTCCGGCCCCAGCACCTCGGCCAGTCGGCCGAGTCCCTTGCGACGCAGGTAGTCCATCTGAAACAGTCGGTCCTGAGCCATCGCGTAGCCGAAGCCGAAGAACAAGTCGCGATGATTGTCGGCGAAGATGTGCGGAATGCCCCAGTGATCCCGCTCGATCGTCACGGCCGCGTTGACTCCGACGCCGATCTGACCGTCGCAGCGGGGAGCACGACTCGACGTCTCGCGTTTCCAGCGGTCATCGAACTCCGCTCGTGTCCAACCGGCAGATTGGCAAATCGCGTCGATCGATTCGCCGGCACCGAGCCGCTTCAAAACATCTCGCCCCAGAGCATTCATGGTAGACCTCTCAAAAGCGTGGTGGATGCGTCTCGCATCCGACGGACGCGAGACGCGTCCGCCACGAAGTTCCCGTTGTCACACGAGCAGAATAGACTGCCTCGCCGTTGCTGCAAGGAACCCGATCCCGCCGCTGAAAAGGACTGCCATGTCACTTCGACTGTCGCTGCTGCTCGTGAGCCTGCTGAGTTTCCTCCCGGCCAATCTGTCCGCCGAGAAGCCGGCGACCGGACCAAAGCCGACGATCGTGGCGCATCGCGGGTTGCTCAAGCACGCGCCGGAAAACACGCTCGCCAACTTTCGAGCCTGCTTGGAACTGCGGATCGGTTTCGAGTTCGACGTGCGACGGAGTCAGGACGGCGCACTCGTCTGCATTCACGACGACACGGTCGATCGCACGACGAATGGCCGTGGGGCGGTCAACTCGCTCGGAGTCGATGATCTCCGGCGACTCGATGCCGGCGGTTGGTTCGGGGCGGCGTTTCGTGGCGAGAAGATTCCGACGCCGCGCGAAGTCTTCGAGCTGATCGGGCCGCACGCGCATCAGGTGGCTGTGTTCGCGGTCGATTTGAAGGAACGCGACATCGAAGCGGAACTCGTCCGTCAGGCGAACGCTTCTCACGTTCTTAGCCGGCTGCTGTTCATCGGCAACGCGATCGACGACCCTAAGGTCCGCCGAGCCTTGCGGCAGGCGGATCGGCAAACTCACGTCGCGTGTCTCGCTCAGACGGCGAAGGATCTGCCGGCCGCTCTCGCGGACAAAGATTCGGATTGGGCGTATCTCCGCTTCGTGCCGACTCGCGAAGAGGTGGATCGAATTCACGCCGCCGACAAGCGAGCGTTCATTGCCGGGCCGACCGTCGTTGGAATCGAACGAGCCAACTGGCAAGCCGCGACGCTCGCCGGTGTCGATGCGATCCTGACCGACTTCCCGCTCGAACTGGCGGACGAGACTCGTGCTGCCGAACGTAGCCCCGACATGCAATTCGATCGGCTCGCGAGGCAGTACATCGACGAGTCCCCGGCCCTGTCGCCAATCGGAGCGACGACGCTCGGCGATCATCGTTTCGATTCGGCAATCGAAGACGTCAGCGAGGCGGCACGAAAATATGAGCGAGCGTTCTATCAGCGATTCCTCGGCGAGATGGCGAAGCTCGACCGCAAGTCGCTCAGCCGCGAGAACCAAGTCGACTACCAACTGCTGGTGCAACAACTGCGCGGCGACGTGTGGCGGCTCGATGTGCTTCAGGAGTGGGCGTGGAACCCGGTCGCGTACACGCAACTCACCGGCGGGGCGATCTACGGCCTGATGGCTCGCGAGTTTGCTCCGGACGAGAAACGATTGATGCACGTTGCCAACCGTCTCGAAAGGATGCCGAAGTTGTACGAGCAGATTCGCGGAACGCTTGACGCCAAGCGTGTCCCACCGATTCATGCCGAGACCGCCGTCAAACAGAATCGTGGCCTCATCAGCATCCTCAACAACATGGTCAAGCCGCAAATGGGCAAGCTGAGCGAGGCCGATCGCGCGCGGCTTGAGAAGGCAATGGCAACCGCGACCGACGCGGTCGAGCAACATCAGAAATGGCTCGAAATGGAATTGCAGCCGAATGCCCAAGGCAATTTTCGCATCGGTGCGAAGCTGTTCGATCCGAAATTGGAGTTCTCACTCGGCAGCAAGCTGTCGCGGCCAGAGATTCGCGACCGTGCCGAGTTTGAGCTGCGCCGCGTGCGAGCCGAGATGTACTCGATCGCCCGCGGCGTGATGCTCAAAGCCGACCCGAAGTCTGATGCTCCTGAGAAGCCATCACCCGAACAACAGCAGAAGGTCATCACCGCCACGCTCGAAAAGGCGTATGCCGAGATCCCCGCACGCGACGGAATCGTGGACTTCGCCAAGAAATCGCTCGAAATGACGACCGAGTTCGTCCGCAAACACGACCTCGTGACGATCCCACCCGACCCGCTGGACATCATCCTGATGCCAGAATTCCAGCGCGGCGTGTCGATCGCGTACTGCGACTCGCCAGGGCCGCTCGATGTCGGACAGAAGACGTACTACGCCGTCTCACCGATCCCCGACGACTGGACCGAGAAACAAGTCGGCTCATTCCTGCGAGAGTACAACTTCCGCTCAATCCACGACCTGACCATCCACGAAGCGATGCCCGGCCACTTCTTGCAAATCGCCCACTCGAACCGCAGCCCGCGCCGCTTGCGAGCACTTCTGTCGTCTGGCACGTTCGTCGAAGGCTGGGGCGTTTACTCCGAGCAACTCATGTCCGAGGAAGGCTTCCTCGACCGCGACCCGCTGATGCGGTTGATCGCCCTCAAGTGGTACTTACGAGGGGTCGCCAACTCGATCCTCGACCAGGCGATTCACGTCGATGGCATGAACCGCGAGGACGCGATGAAACTGATGGTCCACGACACGTTCCAAGAAGAACGCGAAGCCGCGCTGAAGTGGGTCCGCGCACAACTCACGAGCACCCAACTCTCGACGTACTTCGTCGGCTACCAAGAACACCGCGACCTCCGCACCGCCGCCGAGAATACCTGGGCCGACAAGTTCACGCTGAAACGCTACCACGACGGTACGCTTTCCTTCGGCTCGCCGCCGGTGCGGTTCGTGAAGGCACTGCTGCTGGATGAGCCGATCCCAGAGTGAATAGGACGTGGTGTTGGCCGCCCGCGATTGCATCGTTGGGTTAAGTGAATGGGGTGACGTCGTGACAGATCCGAGTCTTGACTCTGACGATTCCTGGGAACGCTTTATGGCGAATCACAAAGAATGGGATGTCGTTTGTGGAATAACCACAAGAGTCGACTGGCGGGATCGATATGACACTACTGCGTATGTGGATGTCGGGAGTGTGAAGGGGACAATCGACGCGCAAGACGTAAATTGGGGTCGCTGCGCAGCTATGCCGGGAGTCGGTCAAAAGGTCTATTGCCCGATTCTCCGATTCGATACGGAAACCACAACAGTGATCTTGGGCGGAGCGATTCGAGGTTGGGAAGAATGGCAAGGTGTCGAGAAACGCTTTCCCGTCGGGACGCGACATCGTGGACGCGTTGTTGGGATGATCGATGATGGCGCGATTGTGGGATTGGAACCGTGGATTCATGGCCTTATTGAGAGGTCGGAGTTGCAGCGAGACGAGAAGACGGGGCAACCAAGCGAACGGTTCTCTGAGGGCCAGGAGATTGAAGTAGTCGTGCTCTCGATTCCTCAATACCCCGCTCAATTGTGGTTGCAATTGGGATTGCCCAACCAATAGCCGAGCAGACTTCGGTCACCATGCGGTTCGTGAAGGCACTGTTGCTGGACGAGCCGATCCCGGAGTGATCTGTTGGCAACCGGGCGGTATGCTGATGCACGTTGACTGTCACGGTGCTGAGATAGGAGGACGATTCATATCCGTATCGCAAACACAAAATTCTGACCTTGTCGCCGAGGCCACGACGATCTACGACAACGAACTCAAGGAACGTCTCGAACACGAGCACTTCGGTGAGATCATTGCGCTCGATCCCGTGACGCACGACTATGTGCTTGGCAAGACGCTGAAAGATGTGGATGCCGCGTGTCGTAAGCGGTTCGACTCGAAGCCGGTTTACATCTTTCGGATCGGTGGTGGCGGGGCCGTCAAAGTGGGAGGAGCCATCAGCCGTGGACGGGTTTCTGGATGAACTCAACCAAGCCTGGCTGAACCTCGACTTCGGACAAGGCAATGCCGACTTTCTGATCGACACCGGTTTCGCCGGGACGCTGATCATCGGCGAAGAGTTGTTCGATGCGTCTCGCGCGATCCTGTCCGGTTTCGTCGATTCGACACTCGCAGCCGGACAAAGCTTTCGGTACGAGCGATTCGATCTGTCCTTGGAATGGCTCAGAGTTTCCGTCCGATTGTTCGTGCTCGTTGGCCCCGGCTCAGAATGTCTGATCGGCACCGAATTGCTTTCGCCACATCGTTTGGAAATCGACTACCAACTGCGGCTCGTGCAACTGCATCGCAGCTCAGATTGGTGATGCCAGCAAGAATGGTCATCTCCTGGAAAATGCTCGACTCGGAGAGATCGAGCGACGTTTGGAGGCTACTTGTGATGCCACTGCCACGCGAGCGCTTCCAACGGGTGCTGTTTCTGTTCTTTCTCGTGTTCTTCGCGGGCAGTTGTGTTGCGCCACCGTATCGTCAATTCCTGTTGATGCAGCATGTGCCGACGGTGTTGGCCGGTTTGCTGCTGGCGTATCTGTCCAATCGGTTCGCCATCAGCCGGCTCAGCTTCTCGTCGATCATCGTTTTCCTGTGCCTACACACATTGGGTGCTCGCTACTTGTACTCGTACGTCCCCTACGACGTGTGGTCCGAACAGATCCTCGGAATCCGCGTTAACGACATGTTTGGCTTCCAGCGGAATCACTACGACCGCGTCGTCCATTTTTCGTACGGACTCTTGTTGGCGGTTCCGATTCAGGAGTTCGAACGCCGGCATCTGCGGCTGTCTGTGGCATTGTCGTCCGTGCTGGCGATCGAGGGCATCATCGCCACCAGCGCCGGCTACGAATTGATCGAATGGCTGGTCGCGATCGTCTTCACCCCGGAATGGGCGGATCAATTCCTCGGGCACCAAGGTGACATGTTCGACGCGCACAAAGACATGGCGTTGGCAACGGCGGGGGCGACCTTTTCCATCGGCGTGTTGGCGGTGACGAACCGTTGGCGCACGATGCCAGATGACACAGTTCCTCCCCATTAACAGATCGTGATCAACGATACGGGAGGAGGGGGAATGCTCTGCGAAAACTGACACCGGGCTGCGTCAACGCTTGGTTTTGCGTTAGCCACGCTGGTCAGAGCGTGGCGGAACTTCACCCACATGCTGTTGAACGTGGCTACGATTTTGAAATCGTTCCTCGGCGTCGTTACCCGCGAACCGGATCGTTCTGCGTCCACGGGGGTGGGCAGGCGGTGTCGAGTTGTTTGAGGTGATCGGCGGAGAGTTTCACGCTGGCGGCGGCGATGGCGTCTTCGATTTGGGCGAGGTGTTTGACTCCGACGATGGGGGATGTGACGGACGGTTGCGTCAGTGTCCAGGCGAGTGCGAGTTGCGACATCGGCACACCGAGTTCTTTCGCGACCGTTTCGGCTCGTTCGAGTCGGTCGAACAGCGGGGCTTCGAGTTTCCAGATCCAATCGGGCTTCTCGGCGGCTCGTGAGTCGGTTGGTGGTGGTTGGCCGCGTTGGTACTTGCCGGTGAGCAAGCCGCTTTGCAGGGCTTGGTACGGAGTCACTCCGATGTTGTGCTTGCGGCAGAAGGCGAGGTCGTGATGGAACTCGCGGCGTAGCAGGCTGAGCGGAATCTGTGACGAGACGACGCGCGGCCAGCCGTGTCGTTCGGCCAGCCACAGGCTTTCGCAAATCTGCCAGCCGTAATGATTCGACAGGCCGAGGTAGCGTACCTTGCCCGCCTTCACCGCTTGATCGACAGCGGCCAGCGAGGTCTCCAGCGGCACTTCTTTATCAGGCCAGTGCAGGATGTAGAGGTCGATGTAATCGTTCTTCAGCCGCTGCAAGCTGCGATCGACTTCGCGCAAGATGTGCGTCGCCGACAAGCCTCGATCCTGCGGCCCCGATCCGACGGGTGCGCCAACTTTCGTCGCGAGGATCGCTTTGTCACGGCGACCGACGAGCGCTTTGCCGACAATCTCTTCCGCCACTCCGCCGGGGCTGCCGAGGAATCGCTTGTAGCCTTCGTAGACGTTGGCCGTGTCGATGAAGTTGATGCCACGATCCATCGCGGCGTGAATCAGCTTGATCGAATCAGCCTCATCGACCGGCGCGCCGAAGGTCATCGTCCCCAAACAAATCGGCGACACCTGCAAACCGCTCGAACCCAGATTTCGGTACTGCATCTCGGACGCCTCCCAATCGCACGGTCACTTAGCTCAATGAGTTTCTGGAGGGCTAGGCGACTTGGTGCTGCTTGGAAACAATGACTGGAGTTGACCGCTGACACAAGCGATGCGTCTGCGAGAATCGGGGTTGTGCCGGCGCACTTTCAGGTTGAGTCCTCATGCTGTCGCGTTGGCCGTTGGACCAAGACTTTTCGGAAGGCAGCCAATGACGATCGCGACGAGTTGGCTGATCACGAACAACGCAAGCGCCAACAGGATGCCTTCCGTGAATCCGTAACTGTGCAGGCCGACGCCGAGTTCGTTGACTCCGAACCACGACCAGGCCGTCGCGATGTTGCCGCCGAGCGAGAGCACGGCCATGCCTCGGTCCTTGACCATGCCGCCCCAGCGAGCGTGCAGCACGACGGCGTTCCACAGCACGATGATCAGCGCGCCGTTCTCTTTCGGATCCCAGCCCCAGAAGCGGCCCCAACTGTCGTCGGCCCACAGGCCGCCGAGCACCGTCCCCACGAAGCTGAAGAAGATGCCGAAGCAAAGCGTGCCGTACAGCATTCGCGAGAGATTCGTTTGCAACTCCGGAGTCAGCGGCTCGGCGTTGCGGAATCGCGGTTGAACCGAGACCCACGCGGTCGCGGCAAAGCCCAACATCCCGGCCAACAGACCACCCCACTTGACCACGTCCGCTGAGAGACTGATTTCGGTGAAAGACTCGATCGTCTCGGCGATAGGACTGGGCAACAACAAGCAGGCGACCGCCACTAGGCCCGATGCTGCGAACGCGAACCGGATCGGCGTCCGAAGCGCGAGGTACATCAAGCCGATCATGCCGGACAAGAACGTCGTCGCGTAGCCGAGGTTGATCGTCGTCACATGTGTCGCCAACCAGAACTGCGTATCGAGCACCGCCACCAGCACCGTGAAGGTGTCGCCGTCGCCTCCGAGGAAGTGTGCGATCAACAGCGTCATGAATCCGCAGGCCGACGCCAGAATGTTGCCGACTCCGAGTCGATAAACCCGTTCAAAAATCAAACTGAGCAAGACGATTCCCCAGCCGATGAACACGGCTGTCGAATAAAGATTTGTCACCGGCGGACGTCCCGAAATGATCATCCGCGCGATCAGCGCGAACATGTGCAGTCCGAACGTCAGAGCAATCATCGCGAACGCCGTGCGGTTGAGTAGCTGCGGGAAGCCGAGCATTCCGCAACCAGCGACCAGGAACGCGAGGAAGTACAGCATCGACGCCAGCAGGAACGGCTGGAAGGAGTTGAAGAAACACTCGAAGCCGATGCGGCTCATGCCGACCCCGCCGAACGAGCGATCCTTCAGCGAATCACGATACCGGACGACTGCCGCATTGAATTCCGAGGACTTTCCATTTTCGTAGCTCTGCAAGACTTCGCGCCACGCAGCCATTGCGGAATTGATTGGCCGGCGATCACCCGTAGTCAGTGCTTTGATATCGCTGGCATCGATCTTCTCGACATCGGGATAGCGTTTCGCCAGCCACTGTCGAGCCTGAGTGTAATACCTGTCTCCCTCTGCTCGCATGCGACCACTGGCGAGGGTTTGATCGAATTGAGTGGTCTCGCTTTTGACGACGAATCGATGTTCGGGCCGACTGTCGATCGGTTCCAAGACCTCGGCCAACGGCAGGTAGTCCCATTGATCTTGATCGTCCGAGCCGGGCAGCGGCGGCAGCACAAACGGCAGCCGACTTCGCTTGAGCGCGGCATGGAAATCGACCGCCTGATCCATCAGGTCCAAGGGTGACTTGGCATCGAGATTGGGAGTGTCCGCGAAGCGCATGAGCGAGCCGTACAATCCGACTTTGCGATCGAACTCGATGATCTTGCGATCTTCGACGCTCAAGTTTCGCGTTTCTTTCGCGTTGGCCTCGTCGGCCTTTTTCGTCAGTTTTCCAACGCGTGTCTCGTTGAGCGGCATGAGTCGTTTGCCATTGGCATCCACTTCATCGGACTGTTCGACGATCTCCGCCAGCGAGTACCGGAAGCCCTTGCGAGCTTGCAGATTCAGAGCCTTGAGCACTTCCAGATTGTCGATGCGGATGACTTTGTGATGCTTCGCCGCCGACGGCTGAGCGATCATGTCCATCAGCCAGCGGATCGCTGGTTCGGTGCGGGTCTTCGTTTTGCCGTTCTCTTGGTATTCGAACTTGAACGTCTCGCTGCCAGAAACGATTCGCAGCATGTTGCGAGCGTAAGTGTCGAGCGGCTTGACTCGGCCATCGACGACGACTGGCAGATGTCCCACCGACGCGTAGTCGAAGGTGTTTCCCTTCAGCGCCGGAGCCTTCGTCTTGCTGCCGACCCACAACGCCAGGAACGCGACCACCACGATCGGCACCCAACGGGCCGCTCCATCAATGACAACCGCCGCCGTCACAGTCTTCGCTTCGCGATTACGCCGATCCAGGAACCGCAGCAACGTCACCGAAAACTGAAACAACATCCCGACCGCCACGATCATGCAAGCGACGTATGGAATCATCCAACCGCTGTTCGAAACCACTTGCAGCGTCGTGCGTTCTCGACCTCCGGCCTGCATGAAGCTCTGTTGATAAAACGTCTCGCCAGCGTACCGCAATGGATTGTTCATCCAGACGTGATGCTCGAAGTCCTTGCCGCGCGATTCATCGACCACGCGGATGTCCGATGAGTAATTCCTCGCCGTGTTTGTCCCAAGATAATTCGTGCCGTCCACGTCTTTCAGCTCGACCGTGTACGGCTTGTAGTCACGGCGGTACCGCAGCGAGAGATCGTACTTCTTGTCACTGACTTCAATCGTCTCGGAAATGGGCTCCCCCAGCCGGGTGAGAAGTACCGCGACGAGGTACGTTCCGATTTCCTCACCGCTGCCACGCTTCGTCAGTCGAACGAACGCTCCCGGCATGTCCGTTTCGCCGTCGCCTCCAACCCCTGTCGCCGGCTTGAGTGGCACCAACTCTCGTGACTTGCCAAAGCCGGCAGTCGCTTTGATCTCTGCTTCGTCCTTCGTCGGTCGCACGTCCGCATTCTTGTGGTACTCCAGCACCTCAATGTCGAATGGCAGCAGCTCGTTCGTGATCTTGTCCTTGCCGATTCCGCGAGTCAGTCTCGAAGCTGGGATAACGACGTGCGTTTCGGAATCCGTGCCAGCAGACTCGACGATCGCCAGCTCGGACGAACGGATGTCGAGAGCGAAGTTCGTCCTCTCCCCCTCTTCGAGTGAAATCTGGCCTTCCACTGCGAACAATCCGACGAGCAACTCGCTGAACATCATCAAGCCGATGCCGGCGTGCAGCAGCACGATGCCCGCTCGCTTTTTGAAGACCATCACGCAGCCAATCAGCAGCACGACACCAGACAGCGTCCCCTTCAGCAACTGCCACAGAATCCGCATCGACGAATCGTCCAGCACGTTGCCGTACACCCACAGCCACGCCAGAAACAAACCGAACGTGGTGCAACCGGTCGCTTTGACCCAAAACGGAATCGGCTTCCGGCTCTCCGCGTCGCTCGTCTCGGTGGAGTCGATGCGGACCGTCTCGTAGACCGCGTAGCCCCAAATTCCCGTGAGCACAAATTTGGACAACAGCCAGATCGCGTTCCACGAAATCCAACTATCGCTCTGCAAGCCGTCGGCGTTGGAGCCGCTCGCCACCACCATCCACGTCGTCAGCAGACCGAGTCCGATCATGCCGACTCCCGCCCACAGCCGATTCCCTTTCGCCTGTGTTTTGAACCGAATGCCGTGAGCGGCCAGCAGATTCAAAAACATCACGACACCGATCAGCCGGCCGCCCGGAAACGGGATCACCATCCAATCGGGAATGTTCGGCTTGCTGGGGAAGAACGACGGCGGGAAGAAAATTTGCAGGTCGATCCACGCCAAATTGCAGCGGAAGTATTTCTCGACCACTTCCCAAATGTCCGCGTTGACCTGAGCCATCGTCCCGGCCAGCACCAGAAACGTCGCCAGTGACAGGAGCGTCACCGTCAACTTCAGTGAGGCCAACGGCCGCATCAGCTTCTCGACCAGCGGCCCGACCGCGATCTCCGATTCCGTTGCCGAGCGATCATTGAGGATGTCTGCGGTTGCCATGATTGGTCTCCTTGGGCTACGGGCATCAGGCGACCGGCTCCGGGAAGCTTCTGAATCCCGTAGCCAGTAGTCCGCAGCCAGTAGTCTGCTACTGAAACTTCACCGATTGCACGAACGCTTCGAAGTTCGCCTTCTCGCGCTGAGCCAGCTCGATGTCGCCGGTCAGTTTGAAGAACCAGGTCGAACCTCCGTGATTGACGATCACGCCGAGCAAACACATCGGTTTGTCGGTGTTCTTGTCATTGCCCACGAAATCCACGAACGTCCCCTCGCTGCCATCGACGGTCAATGATTTGACGGACTTCGACGCTTCCTCCTGCGACCACGGTTTCAACTTCACTTGGTCTCGCCAGCGATTGAGATTCTCCAACAAGTCGCCCCCCGCCTTGCTGACGGTCGCGTTGACCGTTTTTGTTCCGTCCGTGACGGCAAATGCGGCTGTCGAAAATCTGGTGCCAGCGGTTGCCTTCCAACCTTTCGGCACTGTCCACTTTGGCGTACCGGGTGCCGCCGGAGCTTCCTGTGCCAAGAAATCGACCAGCGTGACCTGCGTGCCAGCAACCTCAAGCTGCCGCACCTCGGCACCTTTGGGTTGCTCGTCGGCCGAGAGGTCGGACTCCGTCTTGGCCGGCCATCCGAATTGTTCGCACCAGACGTTGACAATGATCAGTGGCACGCGATCGGTCGGACCTTCGGACGGGAACCGAAACCGAACAACCGACACCGGCAATTCTTCGCCGTCCCCATTGGCGATCAGCGTGGCGAATCGCTCCGCGGACGGATCGGCCTCTTTGCGTTCGGTCCAGCCTTCCGGCAGCGTCCATTCAGGACTCGCATCCTCGCCGTCCGAGAACTTCAGTGACTGGATCAGTCCCAGAAACTTTTCCATCTGGCTGGCTGCTGCGTCCTTCGACCCCGTGAGCTTGAACAGCCAAAACGTCCGACCGCGTGGCGCGATCGCGGCCAACATCCGCTCGCTCGCCGCTTGGCCATGTCCGGCCGGCATCGGTGCTCGCTGTGGAATCTCGACCAACTTGCGTTCGAAAGGCGGCAGCTTCTTGACCGTGTACCGCTTGATCTCATCGCGGTTCTGGCAGCCGGCCAGCAGCAGGCCGAGCGCCGCGCCGAGCACGCAGCACGGTCGAACACAATCCGTGCGAGGAATCGACGAAGGACGAACGCAGAACCACATGCCGAGACCTTGTGAACTTGAGGCGGGACAATTGAGGCGGGACGTCAGCCATCGCCGACGCAGACTCAGGCGGGAAAACGGCGGGGATTCTACGGCTCGAACTTCGGCAAAGTCCAGAAACGGGCGACGGATTACACGGCTGGCGTGTCCTGGAGTTGTAGCGGTCACGATGGAAACGATGACCGGGAAGGCAACAATCCGCAGTGGAATGGCCTCACGGTTTCTACGACAAGGTGTCTCTACAAAGACAACGCGGATGAACCATATTGGCTTGGGTTGCGGGCGAAGCCCGCGCCAAGATTCTCTGTGCCTCTCGAGTCGACGATCAACGATACGTCGGACTTCGACGTGCATCGCGCCTCGGAGCCAGACCCCAACGGCCGCCGACTGCTCCCCACCTTCCCCGCCGCGCGAGCTGCGAGTACACAAGCACTTCGCCAAATCGCCGCCTGAAATCTTCTCATGAAAACAGAACTTTGATCGTTTGTAGTGCAGAGGATTGATGAGGCAAAACACGAATTCATCTTTCCCGACCCCCCTAACGGAGTCCGATCCATGACCGACCGATCGTTCTCGCGACGTGATCTTGTCTCCGCCGCTGGTGCAGTTGCCGCTGGGATCGCGTTCGTCAATCACGCTGTGGCCGATGAGAAGACTCCTGGCACGCAAGTCGGCGATCAGACTTCGACGATTCGCATCACCGCGCTCAAGACGTACTGGGTCGGCCCGATCGTGTACGTCAAGATCGAGACGAACCACGGCATCACTGGCTGGGGCGATCTCAAGGGGGTCGATCCGCGCGTCTCGAAGCCGTTGGCCGAGTCGTTGTTTGAGCTGCTCGACGGCGAGAACCCGACGCGAGTCGAATATCTCTGGCAGAAGCTCTTTCGTGCTCACCGCAACATGCGCGGTGGAGCGTTGATGGTTCACACGCTCGCGGCCATCGACATGGCGTTGTGGGACATCACCGGCAAGCTGTGGGGCGTCCCGGTCTATCGACTGCTCGGCGGGCCGACGCGCGATCGCATCCGGGTGTATCACACGCCGAAGGCTCAGAAGGTGCCGCCGCATGGCATCTACGAGCACTCTGGCAACCCGTCCGACATCGACAATATGGTCAAAGCGATCAAAGCCGCTCGAGAGAAAGTCGGTCCCGACGGAGCGGTCATGTTCGACGCGCACTCGGCCGTGCCACCGGCGACGTTGATTCAACTGGCGGCGAAGCTCGAACCGTACGACCTGCTGTTTATCGAAGAGCCAGCGGTCCCCGGCAACATCGAAACCTTCAAACGGCTGAAGCAGCACATCAACATCCCGCTGGCGACCGGCGAGCGTGACCGCACGATCTGGGGCATGATTCCGTACCTGCAAGAAGGCTGCATCGACATCCTGCAACCCGACTGCTGCCACACTGGAGGAATCAGCCAAATGAAAAAGATCGCGACGCTCGCCGAGGCGTACTTCGTCCCGATCGCTCCGCACTGCACGGCGACGTTCCTGGGGATCGCGGCCAGTCTGCACGTCGTCTCGTCGATTCCGTTCTTTTTGATCCACGAGTTTTACCCGACGAACGCCGGCTTCAACCTGCCGGGAGTGACTCGCATGGCGTTTGAGTACGACAAAGAGGGCTACATCGGACTGCCGCCCGGCCCCGGTCTTGGCGTGGAAGTCGATGAAGCCAAGCTCATCGAAGAGTCGAAAAAGCCGCAGACTTACAAGTGGCCAGGGGCGAAGCTGAAGGATGGCTCGATCGCGGATTACTGAGAAATGGTTCGCCGCGAAAATCCACTCCCGATCCAAATCACGTCTTGCGGAAATTCGAGACCCGCGCACCATCGACCAGAGCCACTGACTTTGGCATAGTGGTGCCGTCTTCGCCGTCGTTGGGAACTCTCCCCCTGGAACCGACATCGTGCGTCACGAACCTCCGGATCATTGGAAAGCGATCACTGGGCCGTCCGGTTGGTTTCAAATCGGCTGTCCCCCTTCGTGGCAGGTGCAAGTCTTCGAAGGAGTCACGCACATCATGCTGCCGGACCAAGCCGGCATCGTGTCGATTCGCTGTGTCTGGGGGGATTCACCCGCTCTGGAAAATGCGATCGAGTTCGACCAACTCTTTCCTCGCCGCCGCAAGATGCGCCGCATTCATTCGCTGAGACTGCCGCAGCCGTCAGTTGGGTGGGAAGGCGAAGCCGTGCTCGATCCGCCGCAGTCCTGGTGGAAACGCTGGTTCACACGGGCGAAGTGGCATCGCTGGAAGGCGTGGGCCATCGAATGGCCGAGCATGATGCTACTGGCGACGTTCGTCGAACGAGGCGACCGACCGCACGATCCTGAAACGGACACGCTCGTCCGCATGGCGCTCAATACTCTGGAGGCTCCCGACATGATCGCCGACCCGCCTGCTTTGTTCGCCGCCCGCGCGTTGAAATTGGCTCGCGACAAATTCCCGTTGCTCGAATGCGAACAGACCGGCGAGTTCCAACTGCGGCTCGGCAAGTCGAACGTGAACCTGTTCAATTTCTATCGCTCGTACGTTCAGTCGCCCGACCGCTTCGAGAACATCCTGCTGCCGGCTCTGACCACCGTCGTCCAAGTGCAGGAATGGGGCGAAGAGCAAACCACGCCGTCGCTCGAATCCGTCCGCGACCGCATCATGCCGATGCTCTACCCAGAGAAAGTCTGGAAGCAGAACTTCCCGAACTTCGTGGGCGAGCCGTGGGTCGCGAACCTGATGATCCTGTACGTCGTCGATGAGGCCCAAGCCTATTGGTACATCCGCAACGAACTGCTGGAGAAGTGGCACCTCACCGCCGAACAACTTCACGAACTGGCGTTGAGCAACCTCGACCGCTACTTCGACGAACATCCCTCCGAGATGATGCTCACCGGCCAAGAGGACGGCCCCAAGCTGCTGATGCCGCACAAGCCGGATGCCTACAACACGTCCCGCCTGCTCAGCCAAGCCTTCCACGAAAAAGTCCGCGACGTGCTCGGCACCGAATTCGCCGTCGGCATCCCCAACCGCGACTTCTTCGTCGCTCTGAGCACCGACGCCCCCGATATGGTCAACCACATCCGCGACCGAGTCCGCGAAGATTTCTCGCAGATGGACCACCCGCTGACCGACAAGCTGTTGCTCGTCAGCCCGGACGGCGTGAGCGAGTTGCCGTAGTCAACCTGGATTCTTTGACGAGCGGAGGGTGTCAACCCTCCGAGTCCGTCATCCAGATGACCTGAGAACGTGAAAACTCGGAGGGTTGACACCCCCCACTCGCCAGAGCGTCCTCACACGAGCGTCGATTCGCAGACGCCGTTCATCAGCCTGTGATCGACGTCGGAGAGCATCTTCGGCGTCGGCGATTCGCTGGAGGTCGGCGATTCGCTGGAGTCATACGCTCGCAACATGGCTTGAATCCCGAAGGATCGCAGCAGGCGACCGAGGTTCGTGACGTCCGCGATTGAGCAGCGACTGTCGCGCACGCCGGCACTCAGGAAAACTCGGCTTGCCCCTCACCTGCCGCGTTATGGAATCGACGATGAAGGAGCTGAACGACCGAGTCAAAGGCACCGAAAAGTTCTGGAGCCAACCCGGAGCCGAAGCCCTCCTGCAACTCCGCTCCGACCGCCTGAGCGACAGCCAGCCCTGAAAAACGTTCTGGGCCACCCGTCAGCAAACCCGCCCCGGCCTCAACGCCCGATCTCGCCTCACCCTCGCCTAACAAAAAAACCGCAAACGCTGTTCGGCACTCCCTGGCCTCGGTGATTCAGAAACCGCTCTGGACAGGATTGCGTCCAAACACCTACCACTCCACCCAACGACTTCCCACGGAGAGGGAGAATTATGGGCACGGATCGCCGGTTAGGGCTGTTGGGGACAGTGTGTTTGTTCGTGACGGGTTGTTTTAGTTATGGCCCGTACGGTCATCCGGGGACGTTTGCCCCGCCGAATACGGCGATGGCACCGCAGTCCCACGGAGCCGTTCAAGTTCCACCAGGAGCGGTTTGGGTTCCGGCGAGTCCGTCTGGTGCGAACACGTTGACCGCTCCCAATCCCGTTCGCAATTCCGCTCCGACATCGTTTGATGG
The DNA here is from genome assembly GCA_005798445.1 of Planctomyces sp. Lineage (GTDB taxonomy): Bacteria > Planctomycetota > Planctomycetia > Planctomycetales > Planctomycetaceae > SXKJ01. The sequence continues at coordinate 3,965 of SYJG01000155.1, read as the reverse complement.
GGATCATGAACCGGCGGCCGAAAAATCGGTGCCTGAGCCAACAGATCCTGGCAAAGCTCAACCATCCGATTCCACGGAGCCGTTCGGACCGAACGATGATGCGAAGCTCGATCGCAACGGCGGGACGACCAGTCAACGATCTCGTCCCAGGCCGTTGGTCGACGAAGAGTTCGCAAACGTTCCGAACTCTTTGGATCCGGAATTGGTGGAGCCAGACATGCCGCTTGTCGTGGATGACGAACCGCAGTTGCCACGATCGAACGTGAGTTCTGCGGAATTTCGAACGCGAGTTCGCGCGAACGCCGTCACACCAGTCAGTGCAACCAGCGACAGATTCGGTTACGACTCCGAAGGTTATTCGTGGCTGAAAGGGATCATCGAGTTCGATTCCAAGAACAAGGTCTGGCATCTGACTTACAGCCAGTCTCCCGACGACAACGATCAATTCGGCGGCGAAGTCACGCTCAAGAATCCTCAGCATTTCAAGACGCTCCGCAGCGGCCAAGCCGTGAGCGTTGAGGGACGGATTGATCCGAATCAACGTGACCGTCTGGGCAAGCCGGTCTACGAAGTTTCGGAACTTGTTCCTGTCGGGATGCGTTGAGTTGTGGCGGTTTTCTGCCTCGCTTGAAATGACTTGTTCCACGTGACAGGCTACCGTCGTGGGCCATCCATCGCTGGCAGTGCCCAGCGAGTGGTGTTCGATCGCGTTGAGGAGTCATCATGAATTTGCAAGTGGTCAGCGCTGCGGCGCGAGACGTTGATGCGGACTGGCTGATTGTCGGAGTTCCCGAAGTGGGGGAGTGGACCAGAGAACTGGTGACGCTCGACAGTGCTTTGCAGGGACAGCTCAGCCGACTGCGCGAGGCGGGTGATCTCACGGGAAAGCTGGCGGAGCTGTTGTCGATTCCTGACACGCCGACTCTGAAAGCAACCCGTCTGCTGCTGGTCGGATTTGGATCGCCGAATGAACTGTCGGTCGCGCGTTGGGACAAAGTCACGATGACCGCCGCGCGACAAGTGTCCGCCAAGAAGGACATCCGAGTCGCCGTCTGTGTGCCGGAGCAACTTGGTTCGCTGCCGCGTGACCGGGCGGTCGAAGTGTTGTCCACCGCACTGGTCGTTGGCTCGCAAGGGCAGGACTTGTACAAGGCCGAGCGTTCACGGTTTCCCTTCGTTGCCGCTCAGATCGTGTTGCCGCCAGGTAGCGACGTCGGTTCCGTCTCGTCCGCCAGTGAGCGTGGCCGCATTCTGGGTGATGCGATCAATCTGACGCGAGAGCTGGTGAATCGCCCGCCTCACGAGATCTACCCGGAGACTTTCGCGGCTCGTGCTCTGCAAGAGGCGATTCCATGTGGACTGATGTGTCACGTCTTTGACGAACATCGACTCGAAGCGGAACGCTTTGGTTCGCTGTTGGCAGTGGCGAAGGGGAGTGATCGTCCCGCTCGAATGGTCGTGCTGGAGCATCGCGGTGGTGGGCCGAACGCGCCGACGTTGGCTCTTGTCGGCAAAGGGGTCACCTTCGACAGCGGCGGCCTGTCGATCAAGCCGACCGATGGGATGTTGACAATGAAGTGCGACATGGCCGGAGCCGCGACGGTGCTCGGCGCGATGACGGCGATCGCTCGGCTCAAGCTGCCGGTGAACGTTATCGGGTACTGCGGACTCGTCGAGAACATGCTCGGCGGCAAGGCGTACAAGCTCGGCGACATTTTGACGGCTCGCAACGGCGTGACCATCGAAGTTCACAACACCGACGCCGAGGGCCGGTTGGTCATCAACGATGTGCTCAGCTACGCCGTCGATCACGGAGCTGATCGGCTGATCGACCTCGCCACGCTGACCGGTGCCTGCGTGGTTGCGCTCGGTGAGGACGTGTCGGGAGCGTTCACGAACAATCAAGAGTGGTGCGACCAACTGCTCGCCGCTGCGAAGACGGCGGGGGAAGATTTGTGGCAGTTGCCGATGTTCGACTCGTACAACGAATTGCTGAAGAGCGACGTTGCCGACTGCAAGAACATCGGTGGCCGCTGGGGTGGAGCGATCACCGCCGCGAAGTTCCTCGAGAAATTCGTCGCCGGCAAACCGTGGGTTCACCTCGACATCGCCGGTCCCGCCTTCGCCTCGTCCAGCAAAGGACATCGCGAAGGAGGGGCGACTGGTTGCCTCGTTCGCACGCTCGTGGAAGTCGCTGAGAAGGGGCAATCGTAGGTCGGTTTTCCAAACCGGCCGTCAGGAACAACGCATGTCCGACTTGTTTGCTTCCGAACGCCTGCACGAATTCGCTTCACAAGTCTTTCAGCATTTTGGCGTGCCGCTCGAAGCCGCGAATCAGGCGGCGGACATTCTGGTGCTCAGCGATCTGCGTGGCATCGACTCGCACGGCATCGCGCGATTGCGGTCGTACGTCAGCATGCTTTCGATTGGAAGGATCAATCCTCGTCCGAACATCACGATCGTGCGTGAGTCTCCCAGTACGGCGACGATCGACGGCGACAATGGACTCGGACTGGTCGTCGGCCCGCAGGCGAATGCCATTGCGATGGAAAAGGCTGATCGCGTCGGAACAGGCTGGGTCGCGGTGCGGCACACGAACCACTACGGCATTGCCGGCTGGTATGTGCTCGAAGCGTTGAAGCGAGACATGATCGGCTGGGCGATGACGAATACGACGAAGATCGTCGCGCCGTTGTGGGGAGCCGAAAAGATGCTCGGCACGAATCCGTTGGCGATCGCGTTTCCCGGACTGGAAGAACCGCCGGTGGTGATCGACATGGCGACGCCGGCCGCCGCGTTTGGAAAAGTCGAGATGGCGATCCGCACCGACAAGCCGATTCCCGATGGCTGGGCGATCGATCGCGACGGTAACCCGACGACCGACCCGCATGCGATGGTCTCTGGCGGAGCGATGCTGCCGTTGGGAGCCGATCGCGAACACGGCGGTCACAAGGGCTATTGTCTGGGAGCGATGGTCGATCTGTTGTGCGGGCCGCTCAGCGGTGCTAATTGGGGACCGTTCACTCCGCCATTCACGCTCGACCATGCCGAGCCGCCGCGCCGAGTGGGGCAGGGGATCGGTCACTTCTTTGGAGCGATGCGGATCGATGCCTTCATCGACCCGCTCGAATTCAAACGTCAGATCGACGACTGGATTCGTACCTTCCGAGCGACTCGCCCCGCACCAGGCACGAACGGGCCACTGATCCCCGGCGATCCCGAACGCTTCGCCGAGGCCGAACGACGGACAACGGGAATCCCATTGGTTCCCGCCGTCGTCGAAGACCTGCGATTCGTCGCGCAGCAAACGGGCGTCGCGTGGGAGTAGCTTTGGAGTGCGGCGGCCTGAGCCGCCGCTTTTCAAATCGCACCCGTTTTACGGAAGACGACGATTTCTCCAAACGCCATCCGTTTTGAAAAGCGGTGGCTCAGGCCACCGCACTCCAAGGTGGTCACGACATGGCTGGCATCAGCCCTTCAAGGAAGCCCTTGAGCTGCTTGCTGCGAACGGGGTGCTGCAGTTTTCGAACGGCTTTTGCTTCGATCTGTCGGACACGTTCGCGAGTGACTTTGAAAATGCGGCCGACTTCTTCGAGGGTGTAGGTGTAGCCGTCCCCCAGGCCGTACCGCAGCTTGATGATCTCGCGTTCGCGATACGTCAGCGTCTTTAGGACGTTGTCGATCTTGTCTTTGAGCATCTCGGACGCGGCCGTGTTGACCGGGCTGTCAGTGCTGTGATCCTCGATGAACTCGCCGAAGAAGCTGTCTTCGCTTTCGCCGACGGGGCGATCGAGGCTGATCGGGTGCCGCGAAATCTTCATTACGCGGCGAGCCTCATCCAAGCTCACGCCGGCTGCTTCGGCGGTCTCTTCGATCGTCGGTTCGTAGCCGTTCTCTTGGAGAAGCTTTTTGTTGACTCGCCGCAGCCGCGACATTGTCTCGATCATGTGGACCGGGATGCGGAT
>SYJG01000154.1 GCA_005798445.1 Planctomyces sp. | reverse complement strand
TGACCAGATTCGGAGACCAACCATGAAGCAGAAGTTTCAAGGGTGGGACGCCGTTGCGGGGCGTCTTTTCCAACAAGCCGAGAGTCAGCAGCAATTGGGAGAGGACGCCGCCCATCTCAACGCTGGCCAGCGTGCAAGCCTTCGTGAGATCGCTACACGCATCGTAAAGAATGGCGTGTTGATTGCGGACGAGGTTGGCATGGGAAAGACACGGATTACCGATGCCGCGATGCACGAGCAGCCGCGAGGCTTTCCCGGCTTCAAGGTCTCGCCCGCTGCATTCCTGATCGACGGCATCCAGCACAACCGCCTGCCGCCCGATTGGATCTACGCTCATGAGAAAGAGCAGCAGCGACAGCAGTGGGAATCAACGCGAGCCGCAATGGCCGCCGACGAAGAGACGCTCCGACAGAAATACCAAATGGAACGCTCCATCGCACTGCAAGCGTATTTGGCAACTCCCGAAGGCCGTAGTTACTTTCAGACGTACCATCCGACGTTCCTGACGTTCTATCGCACCGTGGAACCGGACCGCTTCGAGACCGCCGCTCGCGACGCCACTATCGGCAAGATCGAGCGTGAGCACTTTCAGTTCCCTGACTTCGGCGTATGGCTCCTACAGCAACGACAGCCACAGTCCTAAGAAGGGAGTGATCCTTGGTGGTTGCCGGACTTTTTTGCCTCTACACCCTTGGTGGTTGCCGAACCTACTATTGGTGATCGCCGGACCTTTTTCTCGTGCGTCGCTCAACTTGTTGGCTTTCAGAAGCCAAGAGCCGGTACTCGCGGTACCGCCTACAAAGCTATCTACAAAGCATTCTGTTAAAGCAAAGTGAACGAACTGTTTTTGAAAAACTTTGAACTGACAACACCGGCCCGGCGGAGCGGTCCGGACGGCAATCTACTCAAGAGAGAAAGAGGGGAGTCGGTGACCATGCCGACATCTCGACAGGAACGCAAACTCGTGGTCAAAAATTGTTCGCTTGCCCGCCGTCGAATCGCCTTGATGCCGGTTTGATTCCGCCCGCACCGGCGAAGTTCCGGCGGAATACAGGCGAACGGAGTTCGACCGACCACTCGGCTTGTGGAAGCCGAATCCCGACTACACGAAGAGGGGCACCACGTCGCGAGGCAGCGCCCGCGACAGGCAGGCTTCAGACCGTCGGCGGCTTCACCCTGCCTGTCGCGGCCGCCTACGCGGCAAGCGACGTGGCGCCCGCACGACACACGCCCGACGGCGTGAGCGACGCGGAGCGTCACAACTCGCCGACGAAACGATCGGCGATCACGAGTGCCAGCGACTACAACTCTGAAGTTCCACTCACGACGCGGCCCGGTGTGTTCGTGGCGGAGCCACGACGGGCAGCGACGACTCATAACAGGGCGGCAGAGCCGCCGCATCAACGCGCGATGGCCGGCAGGATCGCTTCATTCCAATCGGCGACCGTGAGAGACTCCGGTTGCTTCCCCGCAAACTTTCCGCCGTGCATCCACGGCGTCCAGACGAGGCGGACATCGAGCATTCGCTGAGCGAAGAACCACAAAGCGTCTTTCGCTCCGTCGATGCCGCTCGGTTCGCAGTCGAACATCAGCGTCACTTTGCCGCCCGCGAGTTGCTTCGCCCACAAGGCGACCTTGTCGCCCTGCATTTCCGTCATACGGTTGGACATGACCGCGACCGCTGGAACACCGATGTTGTCGAGGCCGATCACGTCGTTGAACCCTTCCACGACGATGATGCCGTGATTGGCAATCGACTCGCGGTAGCCCGGTTCTTTCAGACGACTGGCTTGTTGCCCGAAGAGTTCCAAGCCGCGATGAATGCCTTTCGGAAAGCGATGCTTCATCGGTGGGGTTTCTCCGGTTCGCTCAGCAGGGGAGAGGCGAACGAAGTCACGCTCTTTCTCTTCGTACTTGGGATCGCGACCAATCCAGGCGAGCACCTGTCCGTCTTCGGACTGGAGGGGATAGATGACATTGCCTCGCAAGCTCAAGCCGCGTTTGTCGTTGCCACCGTCCATCGGCAGGCCGCCGACACGCCATTTTGTCATCGACTCAGGAGAGAGACACGGGTGACGGCGGACGTAGCTCGCCGCCGCTGGAGACATGTTGGCGACATCGGTCACGAACTTCTGGTCGAGCGTCGCGAGTTCGCGAATCTTGGGATCGTCCGATTCCGCGAGCGGAACATTGCGGGTGGAAAACGGAGGAGGGAAGTCGTCTGCCGCCGGTGGCGTAACGCTGTCAGTTTTGGCGGGAGCTACGGTATCGCTCACGAGGAGATTCTTGACGCGATGAAACTCGTCACCTTTGAGCTTGTCTCCGGCTGGACGTGTCCCGGTCAACCAGCCGTGCATCAATGTCAGCAGGTTGCCTCGAAAGCCGCACTGATACGAGTGGCACATGAAAACTTTCTGAGGGTTTTCCGTGTTCACAGCAATCTCGCGACGGCCGCAGTGATCGCCAGCACAACCGAAGGGGCAGTCGAGGCGAACCTCTTTCCCGTCACCGTGAACGTCGAGCGTGATGCCACACTTCGCCGCCGCCTGTTCAAGCGTTGTTTCCGCTTGAAGTTGATCGACGTTGACGTAACCGGGGCGATTCAAGAAATAGGAGGGGAAACGAGCCAATGCTACTCTTCGTTTCCGACGGATGACAAACGCCGTGATCCTGTCGGCACGAGATCAATCGCTTCTGCGATTGCTGGCTCATACGCCCGCAACAACGTCACTCATTCTGAGGGTGAGCGAGACATTCGCTGGTGAACCGTTCAACGACGACCGCCGCGTTCGGGAACGTCTGCAAACACTCGCGGAATCGGGATTGATCCGAGCATTCCCGGCAACGCACGGAGTCGGCGGGCCGGTCAATTGGTACAAGCTCACGGCCGAAGGCTACCGCACGGTGCATGGAGCCGAGGCAGCACTTCCGCACCGTTCACGATTCGAAGCGATTCCGCCGTCGAGGTTTCAACACACGCAAGTCCTCGCCGAAGTAATCGTGCATTCGCTCGTGGCTGCTCACCGCGACCGATGCACCGTTCCGTTCATTCATGGCGACGGCGAGGCACGCATCGACGTTGCCTCGCACACATTCTATCCCGATTGCTTCTTCCAGTTCACACTCGCTGGTATGCAGTTCAATGCCTACTTCGAGATCGACCAATCGACGGAATCCATAGACTCGAATGCCGAGCAGAGCATCCGCACGAAGTTGCTCAATTACGAAGCCTATCAAGATTCGCTGGTTGCGTGGTGGAAGGGCCAGGGCGAGCACGTCCCACGACCGTACTTCCGAGCCGTGTTCCTGACGCGAAGCCAAGAGCGTGCCTATCACATTCTCTGGCTGGCTCAAACGTGTGCTCGTAACGCCGACCGGCATGTCGTCTATGCGGCAACGCAGGACGCCTATCTCACCGAGCCGCGAGCATTGCAGTCGCCACTTTTCATCGACCATCACGGCCGCTGGCAGTCGCTCGTGAATCTCCATCCGTCATCGAACTTCCATCGAGCACCAGTCCGGCTCACTCGACCAGTGACTCCGCTCGCAATGGTCTGGTAGCCTGCCCATCCCGACCATCGTTCCGACGTTTCGCTTGATGCGGGTATCACGCCGCGTCCCTTCTCCGAATTGGATGAGGAAGCAAGCGACCGATCCTGAAACGTGGCGGCAACCGCCTCACGCGAGACTACACACCCTCAACTGAGGCGGTTTTCTATTCTGCTACTCTTGGGCCGTGCTCAAATCGCTTGTCGCACCGGCCACCAACGAACGCGGGCCGCGTTACATGGAGAAAGCCCTCGCCGCAATTCATCAGGCGAACCACGAGCGGCAACCGGTATCACTTTTCTATGGCATCCATGAAGGGCGAGTCGGCTTGTTCCTTCGCTCGCTTCAGTGCCTCGACGAACTCGTGAGCAGCCCTATCACGGCGCACTATCCGAACTGCTCCGTCGCCACGATCGAAGACTCTGGATGGTGTCCACCGGACTGGCAGACGTGGACCGCTGATTTGGAACTCGTCCCCGAACTATTTCCGATCCTTCGGCACGCACAGTTCGAGGACATGCTCAATCACAACTTCGCCGATCCGACGAGCGGAATCTTGCGAGCGATCAAACCCGACGAGCACCTCGCCTGTCGCATCGAGATCATCGTCGCACCGGCGACTCCGTCACGCACTCATCGGGCGGTCAAATGTGTGAAGCGTCTTGATCGAGAATTCTTTCGGCATCACCACCGACTCGCACGTTACTACGCTCGTCACATCACACGGCCGCACGGCTGGTTGATCGCATGGCTTCTCGGCCTGATCGCTTTGACGTCCGCAGAACCGCCCCGAACACCACTCGACACGTCCACGAGCCGAGTGCATGAGCGAGAGGACGACCTGCAAGCAGCGAGCGACAAGATCGGCGGGCATCTTTTCGAGACACACATTCGACTGTCCGTCTCGGCACCGACCGACCGACACCACGAGGCAAATAGTCGCATCCGACAGATGGCGGGAGCGTTCGGAGCGTTCACCAAATCGCGGTTGGCAACATTCCGGCTAGGGCCGATCCGTCGTGGCCAATCACGGCCGTCTCACTCTCGCGGATTTCTACTGTCACACGAGGAACTCGCGACGTTGTGGCACCCACCCACAGCCACCGTTCTCGCCGAGCAGATGCAGACGACCGAGTTCACAGAACTCGAAGCACCGGCCAAGTTCTACTCAGGAAGAGAGGAAGGGGCAGTCATCGTCGGCCAGATTCGATTTCGTGAAGACCGTCGCATCATCGGTATCTCGCAGGAAGATCGTCGCCGACATCTCTACATCGTCGGCAAGACGGGTATGGGCAAGACGACGCTCCTTCAGAACCAAATCCATGCCGACATTGAAGCGGGTCACGGCGTTTGTCTCGTTGATCCGCACGGCGACCTAGCCATTTCGATTCTGCGGCTGATGCCGAAGCATCGCACGAACGACGTGATCCTTTTTGACGCTGGCGACCGCGAGTTCGCGGTGTCGTTCAACCCGCTCGCGTGTCGCGATCCAGCACTGATTGACCAAGTCACGTCGGGCGTCGTGTCCGCCTTCAAGAAACTCCACGACTCGTGGGGACCGAGGTTGGAGGACACGCTCCGCAACGCGGTGTTCGCAATCGTGGAACACGGCGGCACGATGTTGGAATTGATGCGACTACTGGCCGAGCGAAACTTCCGCGACTTCATCGTCCCGAAGATCCGCGACGACGTGGTTCGCAGTTTTTGGATGCACGAATTCGCGAGTTGGGACGACAGGTATCGCACTGAGGCTGTCGCCGCGATCCAAAACAAGATTCGTCCGTTCCTGACCAATCGCACGATGCGAGCCATCGTCAGTCAGCCCGACCGGTCGCTCAACCTTCGCGAGATCATGGACCAAGGCAAAGTCCTGATCGTGAATCTCAGCAAAGGCCGAGTCGGCGAAGACAACGCGACATTGCTAGGTGCGTTTCTTGTCACGGCAATTCAGCAAGCGGCCATGACGCGAGCCGACATCCCCGAGGCAGACCGTCGCGACTTCTATCTCTACATCGACGAGTTCCAAAACTTCACAACCAGTTCGTTCGCTTCGATCTTGAGCGAGGCTCGCAAGTATCGGCTGAGCCTGACCATCGCCCATCAGTATTTGAAGCAGCTTGATGAGACCACGAGTGATGCCGTCTTCGGTAACGTCGGTTCTATTGTCGCTTTCCAAGTCGGAGCCGACGACGCGGAACCGCTCGCCGAGCAATTGAGCAAACACCCCGGACAACTGACGTCACAAGACCTGACCAATCTTCCGAGATACACCGCCTATGGTCGTTTGCTGATTGACGGGATGCCGAGCAATCCGTTTTCTATGCAATCGCTTTCTCCACCAGCCGTCACCGACGACCGTCTCGCGCTCGTGAGCGAGCGATCCCGCCGTGAACACGCCCAAGCGTTCGAGTACATTCACGCCGCCATCGCCGGACAATGGCAGCGGTGAGACATGTGCCCGCTTGACCGTCGATCGTCGTTGAGAAAGTTTGGTGCTTTACGCTTTGGTCAGGGGGACTTATCCTCAATCGCCAAGTTGCTCTCTCGCGGTCAACTGCTCGTGAGCGGGCCTGATATCCATTGCGTTTGAGACGGGAGTGTCCTTGTCAGTTCCTGTAACGGAACAGGCGGAACTTTGTGGTCCTTTTTCCCCGGAGCAAGGTGCGTTCATGGCCGAGAAAATCACGTCACGGGCTCAGGACTATTCGCAGTGGTATTTGGATATCGTCAACCGCGCGGGCCTAGCGGAAAACTCCGACGTCCGCGGCTGCATGGTCATCAAACCACACGGTTATGCGATCTGGGAGAAAATGCAGAGAGCGCTCGACCGACTCTTTAAGGATACCGGTCACGTTAACGCTTACTTCCCATTGTTCATCCCCAAGTCTTTCTTGGCTAAAGAAGAAGAAATGACCGAGGGTTTCGCCAAGGAGTGCGCCGTCGTCACTCACTACCGATTGAAAAATATCCCCGGAATGGGAGTAGCCGTCCATTGTGCGAAACTTGGTGATGCGTCGGAAACGGAAGATGTTTTAGAAGTCCGCCATGAGTGCGGAGAATGAGCAGGCTGTCGAGCGTGAGCCACTGGTGGCGGAGAATGTGGAGCTTCGTCGGCAGGTTGAGGAATTGACTCGGCGGCTGGCGGAGTTGGAAGCGTTGATCAAGAAGCTGGGAGGGAGGGCTCCGACTCAGCGGCTGGATCGA
>SYJG01000015.1 GCA_005798445.1 Planctomyces sp. | reverse complement strand
GGCGGACAAGACATTCAACCTGACCATCGTCGGCGACCAGATCGTGGAAGCCACCGAGACCGCCGTCGTCGCGATGGCGATCAGCGGCACGACGCTGGGCGCTTCCATCACGGCCACGGACACCGACTCGACGGACATCACGGACGATGACACGGCGATTTACTCGATCGACAACGTCACCGTGAACGAAGCGGACGGGACGATGACCTTCACGGTCTCGGTGGATAGCCAGGTCGACGTCCCCGTGGATATCGATGTCTCCTACACCGACGGCACGGCGGCGGGCGGCGCGGTGGCGGGCCTTGGGACGGACTTCGACAATGCACTGGATACCGTCTCGTTTGGGGCGCTCGACACCGCTAACAAAACGGTGACCGTGGCAGTCTTCGACGACATTGATTTCGAAGGTGCCCATGACTTCACCCCCGGACTGGCGGTCAACATTGGAACCCCCACAGGCACCCGATTGATCAACACGCTCGACACCGGCACGGGAACCATCAACGACAACGATACGGCCACCGAAGCAACGTTTACGGCTCCGACTGGCAATGGTGCGGATTCGATCTTTGTGGTCATCAACGGGGGCAACACCGAAATCCGTTCGGGCAGTGCCGCCGGACCGCTCCTGTCAACGCGTCCAACGGCGGACATCAACACGCTGACAATCAACGGCGCGGCGGGTGAGGATGACACGGTTACGGTCGACCTCAGCGCGAACGAGTTACTCCCAGCGGGTGGGATCACTTTCAACGGCGGTGCCGGTGGCAACGACGAGTTGGTGATTACTGGCGGTACACAAGGGAATGTGACCTACACCTACAACAACGCCAATGACGGCAGTGTCGCGATGACGGCCTATGGCACGGTGAACTACACCGGCCTGGAACCAGTCACGAACGACGGCACGGCGGACAACATTATCTTCAATCTGCCAGGTGTCGCGGACGCGACGATCACTCTTGCGGATCTTGGTGGTGGCATGGCTCGATTGGAGTCCACCGCGAGTACGTTCGAGGATACCGACTTCGCCATCCCGGCCGCGGGTGGCTCGATTACCATCAACATGGGTGCCAATGGCCAAACCATTACGATCACTTCGTTGGCTCTGAACGCAGATACGGACCTGACGATCGACGGTGGTGGTGGCAGCGACACAATTAGTCTCAATGTCGCCGGTGGATTAGCCATCACAGGTGCCTTGTCGCTGACTGCGGAGACAATCAACCAAACCGGTGCCGTCACCGTGACAGGAACAACCACGCTCGATGCCGGTGCCGCCGGCACGATCACCCTAGCCCACGCGGACAACGACTTCGGTGGAGCGGTCACCATCACTTCTGCCAATGACGCCACTTTCACGGACACGGACGACATCACCTTGGATGCGGTGACAACCACCACAAACCTGACGGTGGACGCGGACAGCATCGACCTGAGCGGTGCGGTGAGTGTGGGTGGTGTCGCGGACTTGAACGCCACGTCGGGCGCGATCACGCAAAGCGGCGGGACGATCGCGGTCACGGGCAACACGATTCTGTCGGCGACGACTGACATCACGTTGGACGCAGCTGGCAACGACTTCACGACGGTGGACATCACCGGCGCGGTGAATGCCACGTTGGTGGACACGGACGACATCACCTTGGATGCGGTGACAACCACCACAAACCAGACGGTGGACGCGGACAGCATCGACCTGAGCGGTGCGGTGAGTGTGGGTGGCCTAGCAGACCTTACCGCCACGGCTGGTGACATCACGCAAAGCGGTGGAACATTTGATGCCGACACGCTGACCTTTAACGCGACCGGTTCGGTCACGATCAGCGAAAGTTCGGACATGGACATCGTCGGTGTGAACACGGCCGACAGTGCGGACCTGGATTCGACGGGTGCGATCTCTGACGACGCGACTGCCAGTATTGTCGTGACCGATCTGGCCGACCTGAACGGCACGGATATCACGATCGGTGATACTGGCACCGACAACTTCATGGCCGGTTCCTTGAGATTCACTGCAACCGGCACGGCGAATATCACCGAAAATGACGGCACGGCGTTCGAGGCGACGAGCAGTGCTCCGACTGGCATCATCACTTCGGCCGGTGCCATGAGCGACTTTGAAGGCGATGGCGCGGACGAGATCTCGGCCACGGATCTGACGCTGACGGCGGTGGATGGTGTTGGCGTGACCGGAGCGCGAATTCACGTCGCCGTGACGAATCTGGATGTCAGCAATTCGACGACCGGTGCCATCTTTGTCACGGACACCGCGGGTGGCTTGATTCTGACCGACTTGGGTGGCCCCAACGCGAACGCCGTGAATGGAGTCGGTGGTGGCGGAGAGATTCGCGCCAACAGCCCGTTGACGTTTGCGAGCAATGCGTCCACGACCGGTGGCATGACCTACACGTCGAGCGATTCCCTCGGAGCGGACGACATCACCGTCAACGCGGGAATCACTGTCGAGGATACCTCGGCGAACCTGACGTTCAACGCGGGTGATACGCTGGTCATGACGGCCACCTCGACCCTGTCTTCCATCGCGGGCGGAGCGATTACGATCAATCTGGATGGTCGGACACAGACGGATGCGGATGCCGGCGTGCCGGCCACCTTCACGTTGAACGGCACTTACAACACGGGCACGTTGACCATCAACGGCAATGACGACGCGGCAGGAACGACGGGCGACACGTTCAACATCAGCATGGCGAACACGGCCGGTGTGACGACCGCTCTCACGGTGAACGGCAACGATCCGGTACTCCCGGGCCTGCCGGGCGATGTGTTGAACATTGACTCGACGGGAGTCTCGGATCCCACGATCACACCGACGGCTGTTGGCAACGCCACATACACAAACACGTCGGGTCATGTGGCCTTCAACTGGACCAGCATCGAGACCGTGACCAACGTCGGAGTGCCGGTCAATGTCGTGATCGACCTGAGCTTCCTGGACTCCAATGGTGCTGGCGTGGCGAACTCGGTCGACGTCCGCAGCAACGTGGATGGGGGTGGAAACAAGACCATCGAAGTCCGCGTCGAAGGGGTCTTGGTCTACACCGAACTGGAAGCCAACCTGAGCAACCTGCGGTTCCTCGGCAATGCCGACGCCGACCAATTCTCGATCGTCGAGACGGCCGCCGGGTTGCCGACGCTCTTGGGTTCCACCGTCGGCCTGGCAGACGGCGGACACACGAACGCCGCGTTTGATGCGGCGGACGCCGCTGGTTTAAGCCCCAGCAATGTCAGCATTCACTTCGAGGGAAATGGCGGAGTGGACTCATTGAGTCTGACCCGCACCACGGCGGGAACGGTGTCGTACTTCTCGGATGATGTTGGCGGAGCCAACAGCGGTGTTGTGAATGTGGACGGGATCTTCACGCTCTCGTTCGACGAGTTCGCTCCGCTCGATTTCCTGGGAGCCGGTGTCGCCAGCACGTTGGTCATCGACGCCACCAGCACGGCGGCCACCACGACCTTGACGGTGGACGACGACTTCAACTTCGCCGTGGCGTATGCGGCATTGTTCGGCGCGTCGGGGCTGAATGACGGCGTGACCGCTGTGGTCGGCGATGGCGGTTTCGAATCGACTCGCTTTGCGAATTATGGAACGGTCATCGTCCGCGGCGGTGACGGTTCCGAACTCATCACGCTCAACGCGATTGATATGGGAGCCGGTGTCGATGCTGGCGTTCCGGCCGTGAATCCGATCTTCGACATGACCCTGTCCGGAGAAAATACGACGTCAACCGATGCGTTCGGCGATACCATCGACGTGCTCTCGCTGCCGACGACCGTGACACTGAGGATTACCGGTGACTCTGTCGCCAATGCGGCCGGCGGAGCGGACACGATCACGATCGGCAATCAGACGGCACAGTTCGCCGTCGTCGCGGACGGCAACCTCGATCCGGTCGATGGTCCGATTCTCGTGTCTGGTGGCCTGCTCGACGACACGCTAAATCTCGACGACAGCAGCGATGCGTCGGGAGATACCGGCCTGCTCACCAGCACGACGATCACCGGTTTGGACATGGCGAATGGGATCACCTATGGCCTGACCGAAACCGTGCAGTTCATCCTGGGTTCAGGCAACGACACGTTCAATGTTCAAAGCACGCTCAGCGGGACTGTGTACAACCTCAATACCGATCCGACCGGTGGTGCCGGCGATGATACGGTCAACGTCTCCAGCAACGCGCCGACGAATACCGGCAACCTGGACGCGATCGACGGTCAGCTCAATATCAACACCGATGGTGGCCGGGACGATCTGAACCTGTCCGACAGCGGCGATGCTGACGGTGACAACTATGTCTTTGGCTTCGCGACACCAGCCACGCAGATTCTGTTTGGCGATGGCGCTGCCGCGATCGACATTCAGTTCAACGTGACGCAACTCGGCACGGCTGGGCTGAATCGACTGGAAAACTTTGTGATCACCGGCGGCACTGGCGACGACACGTTCACGGCCGACGATGACACGGCGGGATCCGCCGACCTCCAGGCCAGCTTCTTCGCCAGCACCATCAACACGTTCAACGGCAACACCGGCGACGACACGTTTACCTTTGGCTGGGCAGCCGGGTTCAGCCTGGGAGGCGGCAACACCTTCACGATCAACGGCAATGATCCCGCTGCCAACCCGACGAATCGCGACGTCGTGAATCTCGAAGCGGACGAAGCGGGCGATGGGGCTCGAGCCATCACCATGACGTACCAGTCCCCAGGCAGCGGCGACGTGAACGTTCGCGGACTGAAGGGCGCGGGCGGCTTCATCGACATCAACACGGTGGAGCAAATCAACTACACGGGCGATGCGGGCAACAATGACACGATGCTCGTGGAAGGTGTCGGGGGAGTGGATGACGTGCTGGCGGTGACGCCGCTGACGGCCACCTCGGCCAACGTTTTCTTGAACGGAGGCCCGATGCTCACGCTGCCTCCGGGAACTCCCGCGACCAACCTGCCAGGTCTGGCCGGTGGTAGCACGGGACCGGACATCAACATCAACGGCATCATCAATACCGGGCTGAGCGTGGATGGCAACGGTGCCGCCGCGTTTGCGGACCGATTGGTCGTCAATGCACCAACCGAAGCCGTGAATGGTGCCGGTACTGCGGCCGGTTGGTTGGGGAATGCCTTCGGCAGCGGCTCGACCGTCCGCGCGGCGGGTGACGCGTTTGACACCATCACCATCACCGACACGAATGTCTCCATCACCAACCAAGTGTCTGGCCTGCTGTTGCAGGTCAATTATGGCACCGGAGATTTCACTACCGCCGACGGGACCGCAGAGATCACCGTGAACACTGGCGAAGAGGCGAGCGTGCGAACGTTCGGCGTCGGACTCGGCGTTGTGGCGGATGATGTGACGGTTACGCTCTCGACGAATTACCAATTCCAAATCAACGGTGGTGCTCCGGCACTGCCAGGTGCTCCGCCGCTTGTCGGCGATCGACTGAACGTGCTGACGCCCAACGAGGCCAACATCTTCAGCGATCTGGCGACTCCGCCCAACGTCTCGATCACTTCGTCCATCGCCGGTGTGACGACACAGCCCGCCACCTACAACAACATCGAACTGCTCACGGTCACGCCGGGCAACAACACCGTCAACCTGCTGGGTGACAACGGCAACGCGCCAGGTGCCGATCAAGACGACCGCTTCATGGTCTTCGGCCAGGACGTGGATTTCAGCACGGGCGGCGACAGCGACGGAGCCAACGAAATCGCACTGCTCATCAACGGCAGCAACCCAATCTTCGTCCTCAATACACAGCGTCTCAACGTCTTCGGATTTGAGAACGACGACGACCTGACGGTCGATCCGTTTGCCGACAACACGGCACGCGGCTGGGGCATTGACGTTCGCTACGACGGCGGTGCCAACGGAGCCAACGGCGACGACTTATTCTACGGCAATGCCGTGCGCGACTTGACCGCCGCCACCGGACAACCGGGGCAGGTGTTCGTGGACAACACTCCCAATGGCAGCGTCGGGGGAGTGACCGAGAATGTCATCCTCGAAGTCAGCAGCACCGCTGGTGCGGGCCAACTCACGGTCGATGGCGTGGTCACGATCGACCTCACCGGACTGGAAGACGTCAGCGTCAATCTGAACGACAACACGGCGGGGGACATCGACACGTTCACGCTGGTGACATCCAACGCGGCTGACTCGATCAACGTGAACTTCACGAACGCCGGCAACGATGCCACCGGACCGCTGGTCGATGTGGATTCCGCTGGCGGAACACAGTTGATGCAGGTCGAATCGTTCGCCCACTTCACGCCGGTCGCCGGAGCCACTCCGACATCGAGTGATCTGCTGACGCTGACGATCGACGGAGCCGAAGGGAACGATACGATCGTCGTCACCGGCAATGCCAACCGAGTTCCAAACACCTCGCTGAACATCTACGGACAAGGTGGCGATGACACGCTGCGAATCGCGGCCGAAGCCGCGACGGGTGCGTTGGTCGGCGTGCCGGTCAATTACGACGGCGGCACCGGCAGCGACACGCTGCAACTGGCCGGCAACGCGCTCTCGTCCATTGATGACGTCGTTTACAACGTCGGCCCCGCGATCACCGAAGGCCGCATCACGATGAACGACACCGCCGTCGCGGGCACCGAACTCACGGTGGACTTCCACAACCTTGAACCGGTCCAGGACAACACTCCGGCCGCGACGTTGACGATCAACGCGACGGGCGCGGACAACGCCATCAGCTATACCGCCGGTGCGGGCGGGGGCATCTTCGGAGCCGACGTCACCGGCTTGGTAACCGTCGATGGCTTCGAGTCCTACGAGTTCTCGAACAAGACCGCGCTGACCGTCAACGGACAGGGAGGCAGCGATTCCTTGAGCGTCAACAACGGCGATCAACCCACGGGTCTGACCACGATCAATCTCAATGGCGGTGATGCGAGCGGTGACAGTCTGACGGTGCGCGGCGGAATTGCAGCGAACCTGACCATCAGTGGGACGCAAATCACCAACGCAGCGACGGGCGTCACGATCAACTACGGCACGGTCGAATCGATCACCGCCGTGGAAGGATTGAGCACCGGCCTGACTTTGACCGGATCGGCCGACTACGCCGTGAGTCCGGGTGCGCAAGTGGACGAAGGGACGATCAATAGTGCGAACACTCCGGTTTCGTTCGTCGACTACGGTGCGGGCGACACGGTCACGCTGACGGGCACGGGTGCCGGCACGTTGACCGTGAACGGCACGAGTGGCAACGACACGATCACGGCCGGTGCGGCCTCGGTGTTGGTCGCCGGCCGAGCCACGGTTGCGACGTCTGCCATGGGAACGATCACGGTGAACTCCGGCAGCGGCGATGACGCGACGACGGTCACACCCGCCGCGGGAGTCGTCTTCAATGTCGAGAGCGGAACCGGCAGCGATACGGTCAGCGTCGCGAACGGAGCGACGGGTGCGGCAGTCACGTCGAGTGCCGTCACAGTGACGGGCCTGGGTGCGGTCAACTACACCGGCACGGAATCCGTGGCACTCACGGGCGCTGGCACTCCAACGATCACTGGCGGTACCGGCGATGATTCGCTGTCGATCAACCCATCCTCGCGCACTGCGACGATCAATTCCGGCGCGACGATCTCCTTTACCTCGGCGACGACAGTGGATGCCGACGGCGGTACCGGCATCGACACGGTGACGGTGAACGGCACCGGCAACAACGACACGATCGGTGTGGTTCGAGCCGCGACGACCGCAGTCACCGGACTCGGCGCAACGACGGTCAACGTCGTGGCAGCCAGCGAGAACCTGCTGGTTTCTGGCGGCGTCGGCAACGACACAGTCAACGTATCCGGAACCGGTGGTTCGGCACTGGTGGTTGATGGCGGAGCGGGTGGCAGCGACGGATTGTCGATCACTCTAGCGACGGCCGCAGCGACAAACACGTTGACGGCGGGAACGACCAACGACGCGGGGGCCTTCACCAGCAGCTCCGATGGGACCACGACGTTTGTCGGAGTCGATTCGGTCAGCCTGACGGGTGCGGCGGCCACGGACGACGTTGTCGTGCAGGGAACGCAGGGCGATGACACGATGACGTTGGGGAGTGCCGGTGGTGCCAATCGCGTCTGGTTGAATGAACGCCCGGTGGTCACGCTGGCCACATTCGATGGCGTGACGCTCAATGGCCGCTTCGGCCGCGATACGTTGAGCGTGCAAGCGGAAGGCTTGACGGGCATCGCGACGGTCACGGTCAATGGCGGAGATACGGCGGAAGGTGACACGCTGCTGGTCAGCGGCACCACGGCGATCGACACGATCGGCTACACGCCGAGTGCCACCGATGTGCGAACCGGTTCAGTCGCGGTCGGCGCTGTGACGACGAACTTCTCGGCCATCGAAGCGGTCTCGATCGACGGCCTGGGCGGAGTCGATGTGGCCACGCTCAACGGCACGGCCAATGCCGAGACCGTCGTCCTGAATCCGGCCGGCAACGCCAGCGGAACACTCCGCGTGGGTGCCTCCAGCGGACTGAGCTTCACCAGCCTCGAAACTGTGGCCGTGGACACCGAAGGTGCGGCCGACACGCTGGTCGTCAACGGCTCGGCGAACAATGACACGGTGTCGCTGTCGGGCACGAACGCGACCGTCAACGGCCAGTCGTTCACTCTGGCGGACGCGGAAACGATCGTCGCCAATCTCGGTGATGGGGACGATACGGTCACGGTGACATCGGCGGCCGGTGTGATCTTCAATGTCAACGGCGGCGACCCGGCCAGCGGCAGCGACGTGCTGACATTCACGTCGGCGGGAGCGACGACGGTGAACTTGGGCTCGGGAACGATCGAGGACGCTTCGACGGCGGCCACTCCCGACACGACGTACACGGGAATTGAGTCGCTGATCGTCGCCGGCGGAGCAAACGCGGTGACCGTCAGCGGCACGGGAGACAATGATGTGATGGTGGTCACGCCATCGGCGACAGCCGATACCGCCACGGTGCAAGCCAACGGTGCGCTGCCTGTGGTGCGAGCGACGACCTCCGCTGCCTTGACCGTGGCGGGCGGTGCCGACACGAGCGACGTCCTCGTGTACCACGGCACGGACGTGGCGGACACGATCGCGCTGACGGGGACGACGATCAGTCATACCGGGTTCAAGACGATCACCTACGACGGAACGTCGGAATCGCTGGTCGTGAATTCCCGCGACGGGAATGACACGATCACTCTGACGGGAGTGACAACGGGCACGACGGTCGATGCGGGATCTGGCAACGACACGGTGACGGCGGACGCGACGGTGACGGTCGCGTTGTCGATCTTCGGCGGCGACGGGAATGACGCGCTCACGGGTGGAAACGTGATCGATTCGATCTACGGTGGCAACGGAAATGACACGATCATCGGTGGTGCGGGCGCGGATCACGAGTACGGCGAAGCCGGAAACGATTTGTTCGGTGATCCGACGACGGCTGGCAACGGCACGGCGGACGATGCGGGCGCGGACTTCATGTTTGGCGGTGACGGCATCGACCAGTTCGTGTGGGAACCGGGTGACGGCAGCGACGTTGTCCAAGGGGGTGACGATGGGGCGGACATTCTGCGGTTCTTCGGCAGCGATGCGACCGCCGACGCGATCACGGTCACGGGAGGTGCGGCGGGCACGCACCTGAACACGACTCTGGGCGCTGCCACGGTCGATACGCACGGCGTCGAACAGGTGTTTGTGACCGGCCGCACGGGCGGTGACACGATCACGGTCAACGACGTCACGGAAAGCGAACTCGAGCAATTGGTCATCGACGTGACAACGGGCGATTCGGATTCGGTGATCGTCAACGGTCGGGACGCGAACGACACCCTGCTGATCAGTACGCCGACGGCTGGCTCGAACACGGTCAACGTCGTGGGCCTGGCCTACACCGTACAGGTCAACAATCTGCTCGACGGAGCGGGCAACGACACGTTGACCGTCAACGGCAACGACGGTGACGACAACATCAAGGCAGTGAGCGGCGTGGAAGCCGAGGTCAACATCGTGCTCAATGGCGGCCAGGGGGATGACTACCTGTCTGCCGACGCCACGCTCAACGGCAACGACGGAAACGACTTCTTGGAAGGGGGTGCCGGCAACGACACGATGGATGGCGGCGCGGGCGATGACACATTCGTTGGCGGTGGCGGCACCGATGCCATCGGCGCTGGAACGACCTTAGGCGACGT
Organism: Planctomyces sp.; assembly: GCA_005798445.1. Lineage (GTDB taxonomy): Bacteria > Planctomycetota > Planctomycetia > Planctomycetales > Planctomycetaceae > SXKJ01. The sequence goes on along the minus strand of SYJG01000015.1, from coordinate 28,639 downwards.
GATTCTCTCTCGCGGTACCTCGGGCACCGATGCGATTTCACTGTCGCTCAACGCCACCGGTCATCTGGTGGAAACGATCAACAGCCTGACGACGACCTACACCAATTTCCTCGGAGGACCGATCGCAACTTCCGGCGTTGAACAGATCTTGGTCCAAGGCTTGGCCGGCAGCGACAGCCTCACGGTGGACAGCACCAACGGTGCCATCACGATTCCGATTAGTTTTGATGGCGGCGATCCGATTGGCACTGGTGACGCGTTGACGATTTCTGCGGGCGCGAACAGTGTGACGTTTGACGCGGGGCCGGAATCGGATTCTGGGAGCTTCACGATTGGGGGAGCCACAGGCTTGGTGAGCTTCGACCATGTGGAATCGTTGACGGTGGACGGCACGTCTGTGGCTGGCAATGCGGCGACGATCAACGGCGATTCCGCGGACAACGACCTCACGTTGACTCAGACGGGCGGGGATGATTTCACTGTGAGCGTGGACGGCCAAACGGTGACGTTCACGGACTTCAACTCGGCGACTCTGAATGGTGGCGCTGGTGATGATGATGTGACGGTGAGCTACCTGACGGGAACGGATTTGACGACGACGGTGGCGGTGAATGGTCAGAGCCCGACGGGGAACGTTGGTGATACGTTGCAGGTGGAAGCGACGACGGCTGGTGAAACGATCGCGGTGACGGGGACGACAATCACGGTGGGCACCTCGGCCGCGATTACCTACGGAACGTTGGAATCGTTGTCGATCGACGCATTGGGTGGGACGGACACCCTGACCGTGACGGGCTCGACGGCCTACGACTACACGCCCGGCGCGGCGGCGGGATCGGGAACATTGTTGGCGGACTCACTGCCGATTGGCTTCACGAACTTGGGCTCAGGCGAGACGTTGAACCTGGATGGTGCGAGCCTGGTGGCTCACGGGACGGACAGCAACAACGCGTTTGTGTTGGGCGCGGCGAATCTGACGGTTGACGGCCGGGTGAACATCACTCGGACGAACTTGGCGACGTTGACCCTGGATGGTCTGGCGGGAGACGACTCGTTCGCGGTCAGCAGCGGTCACGGTTACACGACGGTGAACTTGAATGGCGGATCCCCGTCGAACACGGACGTGGCGACGTTGACGGGCGACGGGACCGCAGTCACTGCCACACTGGGAATCATCCCGGTGACCACAACGGACGCGACAGTGAGCGGCGGCGCACTCGGTACGGTGAATCTGAGCGGTGTGGAAGTCGCCAACGTGGCGAACGGTGCGGGCGCGATCACGGTCCAGGGAGAAGACGGCAACGACACGTTGACAGTGAATTCCTCGACGCTGGCGGATACGGCCACGATTCAGGCCAACGGCCTGTCGCCCGTTGTGAATGCCACGACCAGCGGCACGCTGACGGTGGCCGGCGGCGCGGGCGCGGCGGACACGCTGGTTTACAACGGCACCTCGATCGCTGACACGATCGCCGTCACGGGGACGACGATCAGCCACACCGGCTTCAAGACGATCACTTACGACGGATCGTCGGAATCGCTGGTCGTGAATTCCCGCGACGGGAATGACACGATCACTCTGACGGGAGTGACAACGGGCACGACGGTCGATGCGGGATCTGGCAACGACACGGTGACGGCGGACGCGACGGTGACGGCTGCGATGACGATCTTCGGCGGGGACGGGAATGACGCGCTCACGGGTGGAAACGTGATCGACTCGATCTACGGTGGCAACGGCAACGACACGATCATCGGTGGTGCGGGCGCGGATCACGAATATGGCGAAGCTGGCAACGATTTGTTCGGCGATGCGACGACGGCTGGCAACGGCACGGCGGACGATGCGGGCGCGGACTTTATGTTTGGCGGCGACGGCATCGACCAGTTCGTGTGGGAACCGCTTGACGGCAGCGACGTGGTGCAAGGCGGTGACGATGGCGCAGACATTCTGCGGTTCTTCGGCAGCGACGCGACCGCCGACGCGATCACGGTCACGGGAGGTGCGGCGGGCACGCACCTGAACACGACTCTGGGCGCTGCCACGGTCGATACGCACGGCGTCGAACAGGTGTTTGTGACCGGCCGCACGGGCGGTGACACGATCACAGTCAACGACGTCACGGAAACCGAACTCGAACAATTGGTCATCGACGTGACCACGGGCGACGCGGATTCGGTAATCGTCAACGGTCGGGACGCGAACGACACCCTGCTGATCAGTACGCCGACGGCTGGCTCGAACACGGTCAACGTCGTGGGCCTGGCCTACACCGTGCAGGTCAACAATCTGCTCGACGGAGCGGGCAACGACACGTTGACCGTCAACGGCAACGACGGTGACGACAACATCAAGGCAGTGAGCGGCGTGGAAGCCGAGGTCAATATCTCGCTGACCGGTGGCCAGGGGAACGACTACCTGTCGGCCGATGCGACGCTGATTGGTGGGACGGGAAATGACACGCTGATCGGCGGCACGGGTGACGATACGATCAACGGTGACGCGGGGGACGACGTGATCGACGGCCGCGGTGGCGTCAACACGATCGACGGCGGTACCGACACCGACACGATCCTCGTCAGCGGCACGGCCGCGGGCGAAACGCTGGGTGTCGTCCATACGACGGGAACCGCCACAGTGACCGGTGGTTTGTCGGCGGGTACGCACAACATCAGCAACATGGAACAGGTGCGTGTCGAAGCCGGTGATGGTTCCGACACGGTCAGCCTGACTCTGCTGGCGGCAGGCGGTTTGGATTACACGGTGCTGGGCGGTAACCCGATTGGGGCCGTCGGCGACACGCTGTCGATCACGACTCCGGCTTCGGTCGTTGGAACGCCGGGACCAGATGTCGATTCCGGATCGTTCGTCGTGGCCACGACCGCGTCAACAAACATCACCTTCGACGAAATCGAAGGGGGCACGATCACGGCCGTTCCGGCCGGTGCCGCTCTGACCGTCAATGGAACCAACGCGGATGACGATCTCACGTTGATCGGAACTGGGGTCAACGATTTCAGCGTCAGCGTGAACGATGGCCCGGCCTTCCAATACAACGACTTTGTCAGCGTCACGCTGTCAGGCTCGTCGGGCGATGACGACATCGATGTGGATGTGAACGTCGCGAACCTCGGCACGGCCATCACGATTGATGGCGACCTGCCGGCGTCCAGCGGCGGCGATTCGGTTTCGATCACCGGCATCGATGGCACGGTGGATGCCCCGGTGTACTCGCCAACGGCCGCGGACGGCGGCACGTTCACGGTCGCCGGAGTCACGATCACGATCGTGGAATCCGAGCACTTGAGCTACAGCGGCGAAACGGACAACGAAACGCTGACCGTCAACGGCACAGCGGCCAACGATGTGTTCCTGCACACGCCCGCCGTGGTGGCGGACGCCGGTCAGGTGGCGGTCAATTCGCTATTGGCGATCGACTACACCAATCTCGGCGCGACCGGTTCGACGGCACTGGATGGCGACGGTGCCACCGACGACACACTCATCGCTCTCGGCACACCAATCAGCGACACGTTTGGCGTGGCCGGCACATCGAGCCTCCTGCTCAATAACCGCATCCCACTGACCACGACGCAGGTCGAGAACTTCATTCTGTCCGGGTTGGATGGCGATGACCGATTCAACATCACACCGATTATCGATCTCACTGTGGACGATGGAACGGGGACGGTGGAGATCACCGTGGCCGGCGAGGGACCGGGCGCGAGCGACACGCTCAACTTCACCCGCAACACTCTCGATGCAGGTCCGAACGACATCGTCGTCGAATTGGATTCCAACACGACCGTTGCCGATGTGACTCAAACGATCCGGCAGGTGGGTCTGGGAGCGGTGACGCTCTCGGGAATCGAAACCGCGAACATCAACGCCGTTACGGAAGACTTGTTCGTGGCGGGCACGCGGTTGGATGACGTCATCACTTATACGCCGACCAACACCGATTCCGGCACCTTCACGGCCGCCGGCATCTCGACGGTGTTCCACTTCGACAATGTGGTCCAGGGCACGAACACGTTCACGATCACCGGCGGCGGTGGTGCCGCGAGCCTCTTGGGCGCGGGCGGATTCGCCGACGAGGTCATTGTTCAAGGGACGAATGGCAGCGATCGAATCCGCGTCAACAGCCTGACCCGCGTCGTGGCTGTTGATGTCCAGAGCTTCGGCTTCCCAGCGGCGGTCGTTGCCTCACTGCGAGATGTGACGCTGCACAACAACGTCGCGGCGCTTCCGGCCGGCATGACCAGCGGCATCATCGAAGCGGTCAGGGTTCAGGGACGCGATGGTGGTGATACCTTCCACGTCGTGCCGGACGCAGCGGTCGGCAACGGGTTGTTCATCGACATCGACGGCGGATCGCCGCAGGCCAGTGACGCCTTGGTAATTACCAACCTCGATGGTGCGGGTAATCCGATTTCCCTCGCGGCCACGGACTTCGTGATCGTCGGACAAAGCCGGACTCCGGACGCGGGAAATGTCCTCGTCTACCAGAACAGCGTCCGTCGCCCAAACATCGCCTACACGAACACCGAGGTTGTGACGGCCAACGTGCCGTTTACCAACTCCGATGTCGATGATGCGAATCTCCTCATCCTCGGCCCGGACAACTCGGAATCGAACGAATTCCGAACCACGGCGACGTTCCTGGGATCGGGTCGCAACATCAGTGTTGACAACCTGGCCATCTTCCCGAATTCGTCCGAGCACGTCGGCGTGCCGCAGGACACGGATTACTTCCGAGTCGTGGCCCAGACGACGGGCACTCTCGATGTGCAGGTCTACTTCAAGGATCTCAACGGCTTGGTGCCAGGTAACGGCAACCTTGATCTCAGAGTGCTCGATTCCGACGGAACCGTGATCGCTGGTACCGGAGCCTTCGGGTCGAATGAAGGAGCGGGCGATTCCGACGAGCGAGTTCGCATCCCGGCCGTCGAGGGCGAGACGTACTTCATCCGCGTGCTGGGTGGAGCGGTGGATGCCGTCAATGGTTACACGATGACGATCATCAACGATCCGGCACCAGTCCCGTATGCACTGGAGTTGCAGGATACCCCGGTGGGAGATCCGCCGCCGGCCAACAGCGACACCGGGCGCTCACAAGTCGATAACATCACGCGCGACAACTCGCCGACGATCTTCTTCCGCGTGGATGACGCGAAATTCCTGAACGACCTTCCGGGCAACAGCACCGCCGGAACGCCGCCGGATCAGAACATTCCGATTCCGTTCAACACGGATCTGACTCTGACCAGCACGACGCCGGGCTATCGCGTAGCGATCTTCATCGAAGGTGACCCGCAACAGCCGACGGTCGATCCACAACGCGTGATTGGTTTCGCTACGAAGGTCGCGGGGGTCAACGGCGTCTATCGATTCGATTTTGACGACGCGATTTCCGCCGCCGATCGCAACCTGACCGACGGCAGCCACTTCATCAGTGCCAAAGTGCAGATCGTCGACCCGGCCACGCCGACGGATACCGGCTTCGGTGACCGTAGCCAGCCGCTGGAAATCGTGGTGGACACGATCGTTCCGCCAGTGTTCTTCGGGAATTCCGCAATCGCTGACGATGGCATGATTCCCGACCAAGGAGTGATCCCGCAACCGACGTTCTTCATCGACAACAAGACGAACGACCAGACGCCGACATTCTGGGGGACGGCGGAAGCGAACGCGATCATCCGTGTGTTTGCTGACCAGACGCCCGCCGATGGGATCGATAACTTCGACGTCCTGTTGGGGCTGACGGTGGCGCTGCCCGAAGACGGCACGAACCAATTCCCGAACGGGCAATGGCGAGTGACCAGCACCGTTGATCTGAACAATCCGACGTTCTTCCCGGTCGATGGCCTGCGACGAATTCTCGTCACGGCGGAAGACGTGGCTGGTAATCTGAATCCTGCGGCCCCGGTGCTGGCACAGGCTCTCGATATCTTCGTCGACACGCAGGGTCCGCAAGTGACGAACGTGCAAATCACGTCGGCACTGGCCTACGACCTGTTCGATCCGAAGTCCCTTGTGGGCCAGATACCACGGCCGGTCCCGACACCGCGAACGGACGGACTCACGATTTCCTTCCGCGACTTCCCGAGCCGCACGACGGGATTCCCGAACCCGGCCCTCAATCCGCTGGTTGCTGAGAACCCCGGACACTATGTGTTGCGCGGTGATGCGAACGGGATCGTCCCCATCTCGACGATCACGTTCATTGACGATCTGACGGCCCCCGGCTTGGCCACGGGCCGCGTGTTGTTGACGTTCGACTCTCCGTTGCTCGACGACCGCTACACGTTGACGATCAACGACGATGTCGTGGACGACGTGGGGAACAAGTTGGATGGCGAAAGCAATGCGACCCAACCGCTGGAAACACCCACGTTCCCCAGCGGCGACGGCCAGCCAGGTGGCGATTTCATCGCCCGCTTCACGATCGACAGCCGTGTGGAAATTGGCGGCGTCGGACAAGGTGGAGCCAGCATCGATATCAACGGGAACTTCCACTTCGATCCGACCAACACGGACTTCGTCAATCGCGATCTCGTCTTCGACATGGGCGTCAACACGGATGCCCTCTTCGCCGGCAAGTTCAACTTGCCAGGGGCTGTCACGCAGGACGGCTTCGATCGGATCGGTGCCTACGGAAAACTGAACAACCAGTATCGCTGGCTGCTCGATTTCACGAATGACGGCCGGCCAGATCATTCGGTCGTCAGTGGATTGCAGATCAACGGGCGGCCGATCGCTGGCGACTTCAACCTGGCGCATGTTGGTGATGAAATCGGGTTGTTCGACGGGACGACCTGGTACTTCGACACGAACAACAACAACAACATTGATTCCAGCGACCAGAGATTCACCGGCAACTTGCGTGGTTTGCCGATCGTCGGCGACTTTGACGGTGACGGCTTGGATGATCTCGGTGTCCACCGCGCGGACACGAACGTGTTTGCGTTCGACCTCACGACAGCAGCGGACGGGACACCCGGAGTTCGCGACGGCAACTCGGACTACACCATTCAATTCAATGCGACCGTGGCGTTGGGGCAAACACCGCTGTTCCCTGGTGTTCTCGAACGACCGTTCGCCGGTGACTTCAACCTGGACGGTATCGACGACATCGGCCTGATGGTGCCGCACCGCGACGGTGTTTCGTCCAACAATGCAGGGTCCGAGTTCTACATCTTCCAGTCAATCCCGGCCGACGCCGCTGCCGGAACGGCCGGTGCACTGAACCACCAATTCTCTCCGAAGCCGCTAGGCGTGGATTTGTACGCGCAGTTCGGCTCGAGGATTGCGACTCCACTGGTGGGGAACTTTGACCCACCACCGAGCGGTTCGAACAACCCAGGGCCAGGTGGCTTGAATCCGCTCGATCCCGTCGAGGTGATCCCCAGCACTCCTCTGGTGGTCACGTTGCCAAAGTCCGGAGGCCCGTTCACGGTCCTGCAAGTGAATGACAATTTGCATATCCGCAAAGCCAACGGCACGGAGGTGATGACACCACGACCCGTGAGTGGCATTTCGAGCGTGCAGATTATCGGTAGCAGTGCGGCGGACGTGGTCGTCCTGGATAGTTCGCTCAATGGCTACTCGGAGAGCTTCCGATTCGAGGGTGCCAATGGTGCGGATCGCTTGGATGCAAGTCGCGTGAATTTCGCGGTGACGTTCGACGGCGGAGCTGGGAACGACAACTTCTTGGGAGGCGGCGGTGCCAATCACTTCCTGGGCGGTGTTGGCAATGACCAGGCGGTTGGCGGAGAGGGCAACGACTTGCTGGATGGCGGCGCGGGAAATGACGTGCTGACGGGCAACGGCGGGGCTGACAATTTGCTGGGTGGAGCCGGTAACGACCGTCTCGATGCGGGCAGTGGAAACGATGAACTGCGCGGCGGAGCCGGACACGACAACATGGTCGGCGGCGAGGGCAATGACCGCCTGCACGGCGAAGCGGACAATGACAAAATCTTCGGCTCGGCCGGTAATGACACGATCCGAGGTGGTGCCGGGAACGATTCCATCGACGGCGGAGCGGACGACGACGTGCTGCTGGGCGAAGACGGCAAAGACACGATCCTGGGAGGGACCGGCGATCTCGAAACGGATCCGCTCGGTTCGCGCGGCGACGACATCATCAGTGGCGGTGCCGGCGACGATCAGCTCAACGGCCAGGACGGCAACGACACGGTCCTCGGAGGAGCAGGGAAAGACAAACTCATCGGCGGCAACGGCAACGACATCCTGTCAGGCGAGGAGGGCATCGACAGCCTTCAAGGGGACACCGGGACCGACGTCTTGTTGGGCGGACAAGCACTCGATTCCTTCATCAACCCCGCGATTGGTGAAAAGAACGAGGACGGCCTGTTCAACGATGTGGTGTTCTTCACACGTCTCGAGGACCTCCTCACGGCCTTTCCCTAAGCGAGCATCAAATTCAGCGAGAGCGTGACAAAGCGACTTCTCTCCGAGATTGATGGTCCTGTCGAAGACTTCTGCTTTTCGGTTTCGCAGGAAGCGTTACAGGTGGGTGTCGAGATCAGGGCCTCTCGGAGGTCGCAATGTGGCTTTGGTTGCCGTGTCAGTTTTCCGTGATTTTGCAGAGTGGCAGGTGTCATACGGATCACAAGAAAAAACTGCGCGGCTTGCCAATGAGCCGAAACGAGCTAGCGCAGTGGCACATACCTAAGTGAGCGGCAAGGCGCTAGCCGCCGGTATTTCGCGGGAAAGCCCTTGTGATCGGCAACGCGGACATGACGCCTCTTCAGCGTTGCTCAAAAAACGATTCTCGTTGGATCATCGGGCGAGAACCGGTCGGCACCGACTGCCAGTTGACGAACCGTTCCCTTTTGCGGCCGTCTGGCTCCCTTTCTTCTTTGCATGAAGAAGCCCACGCGAGCATCGGTATCCGAGTCAACACGTGCACAACACGTCGAACGACTCACCGGCACCGAGCATCATCTTGCCGATGAAGTCCGAATCGTTCGAGATGTGATCAGCGAAAGCCAGACGGATTTCTCGTGGCTGCTTCAGAATGGAATGCCACATCAACCGCAGGGATCGTGGTGGTGAAACGGATCGCCCGCGACCCGCTCGTCGCTGACGAGAGCGAGCGATTGGTGGTCGAGCGATTCCCATTGCGATACGCTCGCGGCCCGCTTTTCAAGGAGCTTTCGAATGCAGATTTGTCGGTCAATGGTTCGTGCGTTTTGCTTGGTCCTGTTGATCGCGACAGTGAGCCGCGCGGACGAGAAATTCCCGCGATGGCAGTTTCGGGTGAGCTTCCCGAAGGAGGTCCAAACCGAGCCGTTCTCTGGCCGTGTTGTGCTGTACCTCAGTCAGACACGGCAGCAACCGCGCGAGCGATTGAGTTGGTTCAACCCGGAAATTCTGATCGGTCGCGATGTGACCGACTGGAAGCCGGGTGAGCCGCTCGTCATCGACAGCCACAAGTCGGACGAAACGACGACCTGTCCGAAGCCGATCGATCAACTCAATTTGGCCGGTTGGAAGGTCCAAGCGGTCGCGCGGTTCAATTCGTGGGAACGAAAGGTCGGCGATGGCGCGGGCAATGGATTTTCGGCGACGGCGGTTGTGTCCAGCGACGCGAGCACAATCGACTTGCCGATCACGCAGTTGATTCCAGAGCGACAGTTCCCGGAAAACAACTGGTGCAAACTGCTGCGCGTGCGATCGAAGTTGCTCAGCGAGTTCCACAAACGGGACGTCTTCCTGCAAGCGGCCTTGTTGCTGCCGGCGAGTTACCACAAGCAGCCGGAGCGAAAGTATCCGGTCATCTTCACGATCCCCGGTTTCGGCGGCACTCATTTTGACGGTGTGCGGGCTGAGCCGATCAACGAACAGAACGAGCAAGGGGTCGAGTTCATTCGGCTGATGCTCGATCCGAGCTGTCCGCTGGGGCATCACGTCTTCGCAGACTCGGCGAACAACGGCCCGTGGGGGACGGCACTCGTGAAGGAGTTCATCCCGGAACTCGACAAGGCGTTTCGGACGGACTCGCGACCAGCGGCACGATTCCTCACAGGACATTCCTCTGGTGGTTGGTCGAGCATGTGGGTGATGGTCTCGCATCCCGACGACTTCGCGGGGACATGGAGCACCTCACCCGACCCAGTCGACTTCCGCGACTTCCAGCGGATCAATCTCTACGGCGGCACCGACAACATGTACTCGGGCCGAGCCGGTGAACGCCGTCCGATCGCGCGACGCGGGCAACAAGTGCTCCTGTGGTACGGCGACTTCGACGTGATGGAAGAGGCACTCGGCACCGGCGGTCAGCTTCATAGCTTCGAGGCCGCCTTCAGTCCGCGCGGTTCCGACGGTAAGCCGGTTCGTGTTTGGAATCGCCAGTCGGGTGCGGTCAACGCCGACGCTGCGAAGGCCTGGGAACCTTACGACATTCGGCTCGTCCTGGAACGCAACTGGTCAACGCTTGGCCCGAAGCTGCGAGGCAAACTGCACGTTCACATGGGCGACCTCGACACGTTCTACCTCGAAGGGGCAACGCGATTGCTCGGTGAGAGCTTGAAGAAACTCGACAGCGATGCCGTCATCGAAATGCACGCGGGCCACGATCACGGCAGCTTGCTGACGCCCCAGTTGATGGGCCGGCTGCGAGCGGAAATGGTGGCGAAGTATTTGTCGGCCGCGAAGCCGTGAGCCGAACGCATCGAACTCAGAAAGTGCCGGATGATGAAATCGAAATCGAAGACGTTTCTTTTCTGGTGCTTTTTCATCGGATTGTTTGTGGTGCTCGTCGCAAGTCGCGGAGCGAAGACGGAACGCGAGACCCCGACTCCAGTCTCCGACGAGTTCTTTCGACAGGCACTGGACCGAAAGGAAATCGAGAGCTGGACATTGGACCGAGGCCGAATCGTCTTCCGAAAGCTGGATCAGCCCGGCCGGTTTTTGACCGCAACAAGGCACAACGCCGACCTGATGAAACGACTCGCAGAAGCGGACGCCTACTACGAACCGCCGGAGAATGGCGTGTCTCAGCGACCGTCATCGAATCCCTGGACAGAGCTGGCGATCTACGGACTTCTCTTGGTCGGAATCTTTGTTGGATTGTTCTGGTTCATCAAGAAGGTCGGCGGTGCTCAGGGACAGAACATCTTTGCGTTGCGGAACAGCAAGGCTCGGCTGGCGGAGGAAACGAGCAAGGTGAAGTTCGACCATGTTGGCGGGTGCGTCGAGGCGAAGCAGGAGTTGTCAGACCTCGTGGATTTTCTGAAGTCACCACAGCGGTGGATTGATGCGGGTGCTCGGTTGCCGCGTGGCGTGTTGCTGGAAGGTCCGCCGGGCTGCGGCAAGACGTTGCTGGCGAAGGCGGTCGCAGGGGAGACTGAGGCGAAGTTCTATTACACGTCGGCGTCGGAGTTCGTGGAGATGTTTGTCGGTGTCGGCCCGGCTCGCGTGAGGGACATGTTCGAGACGGCGAAGAAGAACGTTCCGGCCGTGTTATTCATCGACGAGCTGGATGCGATCGGACGGCGGCGTGGATCGGGAGCCGGCTTTGCAAACGAGGAACGCGAGCAAACGCTGAATCAAATTTTGGTCTGCATGGACGGCTTCGAGGCGTTCGATCGTGTGGTCGTCATCGCGGCGACGAATCGGGCCGACATTCTCGACAAAGCCCTTGTGCGAGCCGGCCGTTTCGACCGCCGCATTCCGATTCCGCCGCTCACTCGTGAAGAACGAGTCGCGGTGCTCCAGATTCATGTGCGGTCGAAGCCGCTGGCCGAGGGGCTGCCGCTCGGCGAAGTCGCTGACTGGACCGACGGCAGCTCCGGTGCGGACCTCGAAGGGCTAGCGAACGACGCGGCTCTCTTCGCGGTACGACGATCTCGCGGTAACGGCGAGCCGACCAAGATTCAGCTCGACGATTTTCGTCAGGCTCTCGAGTCGCGACGGCAGCATCGAAAGTCGATTGATGCCTTCGATGCCGTGCTGTTCGAGGCGACCACGCAGCTCGCGGAACCGACCGGGCGGGCGGTTGTCCGAGTGACCCTCCAGGACAACTCCACCGTCGAAGGGGAAGTCGTCTGGGTTGATCCCTGTTTCCTAAAACTGCGTCGGACCAGTGATGGGCAGCCGACTGTGATTCCGAAAGGACAAGTCATCCAGATGGAAACGCTTGACGGTACGACGGCCATCACCGCTGACGACGTGAAGGTGGATCGCAGTCTCGGACGTGGGCCGAGCTTTGCGTGAGGTGCTCCGTGTGGCAGGACTTGATCATCGAACGCTTGATCTGGTGGATTCCGTTGGTCCTGTCGATCACGGTTCACGAGTGGGCACACGCTGCCAGCGCCTCGTGGCTGGGAGACGACACGGCCCGGCTGCTCGGCCGCAACACGCTCAATCCGCTGGCACACATCGACCCGGTCGGCACCGTTCTGTTGCCTCTGCTGGGCATCCCGTTCGGTTGGGCCGAGCCGGTTCCGATCAATCCGATCCGATTTCGCCGAAACGTCAGCATGAAGCTCGGAGTTCTGATCGTCGCGATCGCGGGGCCGATCTCGAATTTCTGTCTCGCGGGACTCTGCTGGCTGCTGCTGAAGCTCTTGGTGGCTGCTCAATTCGGTGATGCAGAGATTCTTGAAGGGTTGTCGAACGTGATGGCGCTGAATCTGCTTCTCGCATTTTTCAACCTGCTGCCGATCCCGCCGCTCGACGGCAGCCGCGTGGTCGATTCCCTGATGCCTGCTGGCTGGCGACCGCTGTGGAACTCGTTCAGCCGATTCGGCTATGTCCTGTTGTTGGCCCTGATCTTGATTCCGCAATTCGTCACCGACTTCAACCTCATCCACTGGTTCTTGCAGACGCCTTCGTCTCATCGTCCATGAAAGCTGTCCCCATGCCGCCGCAACCGCTTCACGTGCCAACCACAGATCCAACGGCGATCTTCGAGTCCTTTCGCGGCAGCTACGGCACCGAGTTATTGACGGCGGCCGTCGTTGAGTTCGATCTGTTTGGCCGGTTGGCTGAACAGCCGAAGTCATTTGATGAACTGCGCGAGGAGATCGGATTGCAACGGCGACCGGCGGTCGTGCTCTTCACGGCTTTGCGAGCGATGGGATTGTTATCGACGGATGGAGACGGGCGGCTGATGCTGACAGCCCAGAGTCGTGAGCATCTGGTACCGGGAACCGAGTTCGATGTCAGTGGCTACATCGCTCTGGCCGAACAAAGCCCCGGTGTGCGCGAGATAATCGAGCGGTTGCGGACGAATCGGCCAGCAGGAGCCTCGAAACCCGACGAAGGGACGGCGTTCATCTACCGCGAAGGAACCGAGTCGGCGATGGAAGCGGAAGCATCGGCAAGATTCCTCACGCTGTCGTTGGCTGGTCGAGCCAAGAATGTCGCGCCAGTGTTGGCTGAGCGAGTGCCGCTCGATGGTGTGCGAACGCTGTTGGACGTTGGAGGTGGGTCGGGCATCTACAGCATCGCGTGGTTACGTCGGCATCCGGAGTTGCGAGCCATTGTGTGGGACCGACCGGAGGTTTTGAAAGTCGCTCGCGAAATGGCCGGGCAATACGGCGTTGCGGATCGGCTGGAGTGCGTGCCCGGCGACATGTTCGTCGATCAGGTCCCATCGGCAGACGTCGTCTTGCTGTCGAACATCCTGCACGATTGGGACGAGTCGGAATGTCGAAGGCTCGTGGGGCGATGTGCGGCGGCATTGCCGTCGGGCAGCCGACTGTTGATTCATGACGTGCTGCTCAACGACGATCACGGCGGTCCGTTGCCGATCGCGTTGTACTCGACAGCCTTGTTCACGTTGACGGAAGGTCGAGCGTACTCGGCCCGCGAGTTCCAATCTTGGCTGGTCGAGGTTGGACTGAGCTTGCTTCCGATCACGCAAACGCTCGTGCATTGTGCGGTCGTGGGCGGTCAAAAGTGATCTTTCGCTGTCGCATCAATCGTCGCGAGAACTCGACAGCACGCCGAAACGGATCAGGTAGTAGATCAGAGTCAGGAACGATTCCAGCGTCGCGGCAACGTAGGTCCAGCCAGCGGCGTTCAAAACGCTACGGACGGCGATTGCCCCCTCGCCATCGACGATGCTGAGTTGTCCCAACAGTCGCTTCGCACGGTTGCTGGCGTCAATCTCGACGGGCAGATTGATGATCTGAAAGAGCGTCGTACAAGCGAAGAAGGCGATACCGAGCCAGATCAATTTGAGACTGGACAGTGCGATTCCCAGGATCAACAGGATCATAAAGGCCGGGCCACCGAACTGAGCCGCTGGAACGGCGAAGTTTCTCGCAACAAGAGGGGCATAGTGGTTCGCGTGCTGGATTGCGTGTCCCGCTTCATGAGCAGCGATACCGACGGCAGTGGCCGTGTGGCTTTCATAAACCTCAGGGCTGAGTCGGAGTACTCGCGAACTCGGATCATAATGGTCCGACAACCAGCCCTGCGCGACCTCCACGCCGACCTCGTGGCACCCGGAGTTATCGAGGATGTGGCGCGCCGCTGCGGCTCCACTGAGCGGCGCGGGAACTTGCATCCCGTGGCGGTAGGCCGATTTGACTCGCCATTGAGCCCACAACATCAGCAGGATCGCAGGGGACGTGAAGATCAGCAGTTTGAAGCCGAAAAACATGGTTGGTCCTTTTGATTCAGAGGCGGCCCGTCGATCACTGCGAGCCACGGAAGAGTTTACGCGAATCGAACCTGATTCGTTGAGTGCCCCACGTTCTTGTTCGGCTTGCCTTCGAAAGCGTCGTCAGGACGATGACCGGTGACACTTCGGGATGACAGACGAGATCATGGCAAGGCAACCAGCGACGTGTCTCTGAAGTCTCTGGCTGGCTCGTTTCGCGATTTCTGGCTGGAAATTGTCGCTCATCACAGAAAGTTTGACATCAGCGAAATTTTTGAAAACTTGGCACTGCGACTGCCTATCACTCGGCCAGAGTAAACACGAACGAACGGACTTCCCGGAAACCAAACCACTTCCCTCCGTCGTTCACCCGCAGGAAAAAGGAGCCTGACCATGAAAAAGCTGATTCTTCTCGCGATGTTGGCCGTCGGTGCATTGACCCTGAGCATGACTTCCGAAGCGAAGGCGGACCATTGGAATAGCTGCGGTCCCAGCTACGGCGGGAGTTACTACGGCGGATACAGCTATGTTCCGAGCTACTACTCTCGCAGCTACTACGCTCCGGTCTACAGCTACGGCTCAAACTACGGGTACGGCTCAAACTACGGGTACGGCTATCCGTCGTCTGGATTCTACTACGGTCGTCCCGGCCTGAGCATCTCGATCGGCTCTGGCTATCGCGGATACGGCTACAGCTCAGGCGGATTCGGCGGCGGTCGCAGCTACCATCATGGTCACAGCCATCGTCATCACCGCCACTAACAACGGATGTTCGTGCCAGGCCTTCGCACGAACGAGATTTCGCCAAGTACGACACCAAAACAAAAAACCGGTCCAGAATTCTGGACCGGTTTTTTTGTCAGTTGTCCGAGCGAACGTCGCAGCTTACAGCTTCGGCTTGCCACGCAACTTGCGGCGAGTGTGACCGCTACAGGGGCGAGCACCGTGGTTCGCTTTCGTAATCTTGCGATTGTTCTTGGCCATGTCATTTCCTCTTTTGGAATTCGTGGTTGTTGAATGGGGGCGGGAATTTAGCCGGAATGCCGCCCGTTGCAAAGTGAAGCGACGGCCTCCAGCGGAGATTGTTCATCGCGTCGTCGTTGAGCCTGCCGGCGGGCGGAGTCGAGCCGATCTTGCAGACGCCGCAGGACTTCGGCTTCTGCGTCTTTGGTGGCTGCGTGGGCCTGAGCTTCTTGGACTGCGTCATCGGCGACTTTCTGCTCGCTGCGGATATCCGCCAATCGTGATTTCAAATCATCGCGGTCTTGGCGAATCTGCTGCAACCGCTCTGAGTCCAGCCGTCCGGCGTGGCCGATCTTCTGCTGGACTTGCCCTAGAGATGAGAGCAGGGATTCAACGCTGTTGCTCGTGTGGCGAATCGTCGTGGCCGCTTGCAAGCTTTGAGCGAGCGACTGCATTGCGGTGCCTCGGCGATACTCGCGAATTCGCAGCAAAGTGGCCAACCAAGGCGAGGACGACGACATCGCAAAGTTCCCGAAGAGAGTTTTCAAGAGAGTTTGCTGGCAAGCTGTCGCAGCCAAGTAAGTGTGTCGGAAAGTTCCGTCGGCTGGTCGAGTGATTGCTGGAGGAATTCGGTCCAGCGAAGTCGCTCACGGAGGGCGGCATCGACCAGTGGGTGCGAGCCGGGTTGGTAGGCTCCAACCGAGATCATGTCCTCGTGGTGGCGATACGCAGCCAGGGCTCGCTTGAACTGGTCAGCGGTGGCGCGATGCTGGGGCGAAGTGATGTCGGGCATCACGCGGCTGATGCTGGCGAGAACATCAAGGGCCGGCCAATGAGCCTGTTCGGCGAGGCGTCGCGACAAGACCCAGTGGCCGTCCAGCAGACCGCGAACGGCGTCGGCGATTGGTTCGTTGAAGTCATCACCGTCCACGAGGACCGTGTACAGGCCGGTGATGCTGCCGGACTCCGAGTAGCCGGTGCGTTCGACGAGCTTTGGCAGGACACTGAAAACGCTGGGGGGAAATCCGCGAGCGGCGGGAGGTTCTCCGGCGGCGAAGCCGACTTCGCCTTGAGCATGAGCGAAGCGAGTCAGCGAATCGACCAGCAGTAGCACATCACGGCCTTGATCGCGGAAGAACTCGGCGACGGCCGTGCCGAACTGCGCGGCTCGCAAGCGGAGCGTCGGCGCTTCGTCGCCCGTTGCAACGATGACCACGCTGCGACGCAGGCCGTCGGGGCCGAGAGCTTTTTCGAGGAACTCGCGGACTTCACGGCCACGTTCTCCGACGAGTATGACGACGTTGACGTCCGCCTGGCTGCCGCGAGCGATTTGGCCGAGCAAGGTGCTCTTGCCGACGCCGCTGCCGGCAAAGAGTCCGACGCGCTGACCTTTGCCGCAGGTCAGCAGCGCGTCGATCGCGCGGATGCCGGTGCCGAGCGGTTCGGTGATTCGTGGCCGACTCATCGACGCGGGCGGTGTGCCGTACAGCGAACGGCGATGTGGCAGCGCAGGCTTGTCGCCGTCATCGAGTATCTCGCCGCGAGCGTTGAAGACTCGGCCGAGCATTTGCTCGCCGACGCGGACTTGCGGTGCGGAGTTTCTCAGCGAAACGGAATCGCCTCGACGCAGGCCGGAGATGTCGCCGAGCGGGAGCAGTAACGTTTCTTGTTCGCGAAAGCCGACGACTTCCGCTTCGGCGAGTCGTTGTGGACCACGATGGACGCGGCACAACGCACCGACCGGGACGGGAAAATCAGCGGCGGCGATGGTCAGGCTGCTCAGACGGGTCACTCGGCCGGTCAGACCGACCGGGATGATTTCCGAAACTCGTTCGGCAAAGGCGAGCATGGTTGAGTTCACTCCGCGAGCAGTTCGTCGGCGATACGTTGCAGAACGACTTCGAGCCGTGCGTCTGTCTGGCCGCTCGGTGTCTCGACCACGCAATCGCCGCGCGCGAGTGAGTCGTCGGGGAGGAATTCAATTTCGCGGTTCGCATCGAGTGGTTGTGTCGCGGACGCAACCAGTTCCGCATCGACGGGGTGTAGGCGGACTCGCAGGCGATCCTCGCCGACGGACCAATCGAGGGTGGAGCGAATCAAATCGAGAATAGATTCGGGCTGAACGTCGAGCGTCCGACGGAGCAGGCGTTCGGCGATGGCAACTCCGAGTCGGACGGCCTCGTGTTGGCTCTGATCGAGCCAATGGTCTCGTTGAGCGTGCAGTCGATCGGCGGCAAGTTGCAGCGCGGCAAGTGCGGACTCCAGTCGGGTATCCGCACGTGGTTCGCAACGCGGCGACAGTCCGGTTGGAAGTGTCAACGGCTCAAAGGCAGAAGAGTCGAAACGCGGGCCGATCGGCTCGGAAAGGTCGGTCAATCGGACTCGACTTGCGACGTTGTTACGCGGATCGGCTTTGAGGATGCGTGTGGTGGTGGTCATGCGAAGGCCCTCTGCGTTGGAGTTTCGGGCAGCAGGTGGGCGATGCGGTTGGTCGGTTCGTGTGCGATCGGCTCGGCAGCGGGAGTCATCCGTTCGCAGACGGCGTGGGCGATTTCCGCGACGAGTTCTTCAGGGACTTCGACGAGCGACTTGAGCCGACGGATCACGTCGGTCTGCAGCGACGACGCAAACCGCGACAAACACGCCGAGGCGAGCCGCGTTGGAAATCGAGTTAGCAAAACGGCGATGGCTTGCGGACGCTCTTGACGCAGCGCATCGGCGAGGGTTTGCGGATCGAGCTGTTGCAGGCGTGCGAGGTCCGTGAGCGATTCGGCCGGTCGGGGCGGTGCGAGGATCGTGACTTCGTCCTGGCGAGCGGAGGGTGTCAACCCTCCGAGGTCTTCGATCACCAATGTCGAATCGTTAATCGGAGGGTTGACACCCTCCGCTCGCCAATTGCGGACAGTCATCGTGAGACACAGGACAGCGAAGAATCCACAGACGACGTGCGGCCAAGCAGTGAACGGAGCAACTTGCGGAGTTGTCGCCGGTGTGACGGTGATTGGAGTGATCGACAACTCGGCGAGCGTCGCGTCGGGCGGGAGCTGGTTCCGGACGAGCAGTTGCAGTCGAGCGTACTCGGCGTCACAGAGAGCATCGGGGTTGGTCATCCGATGCTCGGCAGTCAGCAGTTGTTGAGCGACGCGAGCATCGAATGACGCTTGCGGGATCTGAATCTCGACATGCCATGCGGTCGCGAAGTCAGCCACGGTTGAATTCGGAACTGTGTCGTTGCCCGCATCGATGAGCGGCGAGAACTCGACGAAATTGTCGGACGATTCGGTGGCCCAGACGATTGCCGAACCGAAGTTCGGTTTCGCAGTTGTGTGGCGGTTCGTCGGACGAGGCACTTCGACCAGCTTGACTTGCACGGTCGTCTCGGGAATGTGAGCAAGAGCTGCAGCGATCCGCGATTCGAGTTGTCGAGCGAGTCGCTCGTGCTGTCGGCGGCGTTGTTCGGCGATCACAACGCTGGAGTCATCGGAAATGGTGAGACCGGTTGATTGGTCAAGCACGACAATGTCGTCGGCGCTTAGATCAGGGACCATGCCAGCGACTGCGGTGCGGAGCGACTGAGCGAGTTCGGGCGTGAGGTCGTGTCCGTCTCGCGGCAGAACGCTGATCGTGGCGGTGACTTTGGAGCGGCTCGCGAAAGCAGAGCGACCTTTACCGCGTGCCCAAATCACGTCGGCATCGGCGATGGCGGGAATGGCCTTGAGGTGTCGCCGCAGAGTGTCGCGCAGATCGTGATCTTTGAGTTGCTCAAGTTGCTCGTGACTGGCGAAGAGGTTGGCCTTCGCAAATGACGGCCTGCGTTCGTCGCCAGAGTCATCGTCGTCGCGATGAGATTTCGGAAGTGCGGCCGTGTAGCGGGCCACGTCCGCTGATGGCACGAGCAATTTGCGAGCATCTCGGCGAAACGATTTGAGGCCAGCTTGTTTCCAAGCGGACTGGATGGCAGCAAGCTCCGATGTGGAGAACTCGCGGCCATCGGCGATCGGCTGCCAGTTTTCGGCGGGGCGGCTCAGTAGAAAGGAAAACCCGACCGCGCTGGCGACGAGCACGGCGGCCATCGCGATCCGTTGGCCGCGAGTGAGTCGCTGCCAACGATCAACGAGTGGGGCCGCGTGTCGTCGCAATTCGTCCATGAACGCGCT
The DNA here is from genome assembly GCA_005798445.1 of Planctomyces sp. Classification (GTDB taxonomy): domain Bacteria; phylum Planctomycetota; class Planctomycetia; order Planctomycetales; family Planctomycetaceae; genus SXKJ01. The sequence continues at coordinate 8,874 of SYJG01000015.1, read as the reverse complement.
GCCCTGCAGCCTGGTCGGGTGAAGCCGTCGTCCGTGACGGCCAGTTGGCAGGACGGGCATTCTTGCCCGTCCGAAAAATCAGGGCGGACAAGAGTGTCCGTCCTACGCTGCTTTGAGATTTGACCCTGGCCCACCGCGCGGCGGGTAGCCGTATTCGCGGAGCTTGCCGGAGAGTGTGCGGAGGCCGATGTCGAGTGAGCTGGCGGTCTTCTCGCGATTGCCGCCGCAGCGAGTGAACGTGGTTTCGATGAGCTGCCGCTCCATGTCGGCGAGCGTCATGCGCGGAACTTCGGTGCCGTCCGGGGTCTCGGTTTTCGCGAGCCACGTTTGCAGCATGTCGGCGGTGATGTCGTTGCCGTTCGCGACGATCGCGGTGTTTCGCAAGACCGTGTACAGCTCGCGGAGGTTTCCGGGCCAGAGGTGCTCTTTGAGAAATTCCAGCGAGTTGCGGGTCAGTCGCGGGCGGGGCTGATCTTCCTGCAACGCCCAGCGGATGAAGAATTGCTCGGCTAGCGGCGCGATGTCTTCCGGACGTTCGCGAACCGGCGGCACGAGCAGTCGCTCGGCGTTCAATCCACGGACGAGGATTTCCAGGCCGAGCGTTTGTCGCGTCGGCAGATCGAGATTCTGATGCGTCGATGCAATGATGCGGACGATCGAGCGATGCCGACCTTGCGACCCTTCCGCCAACTCCTGTTGTCGAGCAACGAAGCGACAGAGCGGCTTCTGCAACGCAACCGGAAACTCGTCGAACTCGTCGAGAAACAGCGTCCCTCCCGCAGGTCGCGTCGGCGTGTCGAGTGGCAGCGTGGCGACTTCGGTATCGGAGACGTCGACGCACAGCAAATCGTTGAGTTGTTCGAGCGTTAGCGAGCGGCTGTGAACTCGGACGAACGGCTGAGCCGCTCGCGAGCTGCCGTCGTGGATCGCGTTCGCCAACAAGCTGGTGCCGGTGCCCGCTTCGCCACAGATCAAAATTGGCGTGTCGCATGCGGCTGCCGCGTCGATCGACTCGAACAGTTTTTCCATGCGGGGACTGCCGCCCAGGACTTCGCGAAGCGAATGGGCCTGCGTCTGCGGACGCGCGGTTTGACGTTGTGATTGGTGCGCATCGGCGTGTCGGATCGCCATCGCGATGATCGACTTCAACGCGGTGCCGGAAAGTTCTTGTTCGCTGAGCACCGTCAACCGCTCGGCGATTTCTTCAGAACGGAGGCCGATTGGCAGCAAGTTCGCGTCGCTCGATGCGGCGATCAGAATCAACTGCGTGCAGCCGCTGTTACCCAGCACGGCGGCCGCGAAATCTCGGATCGGTCGCGATCCGTTGTCGGTGCTACTGGCGACGGCCAACGTGGCCTCATCGACGATGACCAACGGCGTTGGCTCTCGCAGCAGCAGTGCTGTGGCTTGATCCAGCGAGCGATTCGGCTCGGAGGAGATGCCAGCTCCGGCAAAGCTCTCGATCGCCGAGCGGATTGGTGCGTGCGAAATGCACGTCAAAACGCGAGCGGTGGAGGGCAGTCGGCCAGCAACTGCTCCTGTGGATGAAAAGTCGGGACGGAATGGGCTTGAGTGCATGGCGTGATCCATGAAAGTCAGACGGGGGTTCCGACGGACGAATGCCGTCACGAGGGGATGCAAGAAGCTGACTCAAGGAGGGGAAGGGCGAATTCAGACAGGATGCAGTGGAGCGAAGTTCGCGACACTGCATGGGGAGTTGCCCGGAACGGGCGGAGGGGAGGCACCAGAAGGGATGCTTATTTTGCCGTGCGGCGAGCAAGCGAGCGATTGATAGACCGAATCGCAAAAACGTGTCAACGCGACTTCGGCAATTTTCGCGAGACGCGAGAAATGGATTGAAGTGGTTCCAAAAACAGCCCGGCGTGCCAGTCACTCTGTGGGAGGTTTGAAATATTGCTCCAGGAACGTGAACTTGGGATGGAGAGTTTTCAAACTCCATTTCCAAAACGACTGCAAAGAGCGTGGAGGATGTCAGACGTATGGATGGTTGGTTGTGATTTGTATGAGCTGACGTTGATGTTGAAAAGCTGCGTTGGCAAGGATGGTGTGGTGGCGGCCAGGACGGTGCCTCGCAGCGAGCTTTATTCTTGGCGGAATCGTCCGCCCAGTACGATGGCCGCGCGGCGTACCGCGTTGGCTCAGGAAGTTCGCGAGGTGCATCACCTCAGCCGTGAGAACTATGGCGCGGTGCGTGCGCATCGCGCGTTTGGTCAGCGTGGGACGAAGTGCGATCGCAAGACGGTGAGGAAGGTGATGCGTGAGGCGGGGCTTCGGTCACCTGTAGCATGAGCAGCCGCGGCGACTGCCGGGACAACGCTCCGGCCGAGAGCTTTTTCGCCACCTTAAAGAAGGAACTGGTGCATCACGAAGTTGATGAAACTCGGACGGAAGCTCGTGCGAGCCTGTTCGAGTACATCGAAGTGTTTTATACCTCGTACGGCCATTGGTGAGATGTTTCTGAGCGGTACGGCGCTAGCCGCCGGTCCATCAGTGCGGCCGAGACCGGCGGCTAGCGCCTTGCCGCTCAGAAGTCCCAAATCTGGACGTGCGAGGTATACAGCCGCGAACGCCTGCATTCGTCATTGGGCTACGTCTCGCCGACCGACTTCGAGGCGGCGGCCGCCGCCAATCCCCAGGCCTGCGGCCTGATTCTCAGCAACCGATTCCTAGTCAAACCATCAGTCCCACTCTGAACCTCGCACGCGCAATCCTTCGGCATGTCGAAATTGCGTTATCAGTTCCCAGAAGGTCATTGAGTCCAACGTTCTCACCATGAAGAATCCGTGGCTGATTTGGAGTCTTTTGTGCGTTGGCACGCTCGCCGTGTTTGTCGTGATCTTTGCAATTTGGCAAAGTGACAATCCTCGCCTGGGGAGCGCCAATGAGTATCTGTCGATCCGGAAGTGGCCAAGGGTCAGAGAGGTTTCGACAGAGGAATACTCAAAAGTTCATGAGATCATTCGCAGAGATCAACTCATGGGAACGGTGATCTTGCCGAGAGCCGCTGAAGTGCAAGGAATCGCGGCGGCAAAGCATTCGCAGGATGTTGGGATTGTGCCACCTCGAGTGTGTGGACAGTGCCACGCGGAACATTGGAGCGAATTCCAGCAGTCTCCGCATTTTCGAACGTCCAGCGAACCATCCCGCGAAGGCACACCGGGGAGTTATGAGCCGCCTGACAACCGCGTGAAAACGTTTCATCCGCAAGCTTGGTTTGAAGTGGTTGCCAAGCCGAACGGTTTTTATCAACAACTCCTCATTGAGTATCAGGGGCAGTCGTATCTTCACGAAGCGCGAATGGACCTGGTGCTTGGTTCGGGCAAGTTGGGACAGAGCTTCTTGTCTTGGACCAACGATGCGCTGCACCAGTTGCCGGTGAGCTACTTCACGGACGGCGCTCGCTGGGGACACAGTCCGGGCGTCGACTTCACGGATGAGAATTTCAATTTTGCGAGACCGATTACTGAGCGATGCCTGGATTGTCACGCCACTTGGTTCGAGCGTGTCCCACAGACGCTCAATCGTTTTGCTCGCCACGAATTCCAGTTGGGAGTGACCTGCTCACGTTGCCACGGCTCCGGTCGTGAGCACGTTGCACATCATCAGGCCCACCCCAATGAGACGGACCCTCACGCGATCGCCAACCCCGCCAAGCTCACTCGCGACCTCGCTGTCGCAGTCTGTGCCCAATGTCACTCCGGAGAAGCGGAGTTGGTCACGACGGGATTCCGCTATCAACCGGGACATCCGCTTGCGGAGTATCTCGTTCAGGACAGTGCCGACCTCGAGATCGACAATTCAATCCCCGATCCGCACGCTGCCAATCAACTGAGACGACTCGAAACAAGTGCGTGCTTTCGCCAGTCCGAAATGACGTGTTTCACATGCCATGATCCACATCGGAATGAGCGAGGTCACGAGATGTTCTTGGTGGACCGCTGCTTCAAATGCCACCAACCCGATGACTGCCATCAACGCAAACTCACCGGCGAGGCCATCGATCGCTTGTGCATCGAATGCCACATGCCGTTGGTGGAATACGCGGACATTCGCCGTCCGGGGCAGGATTCCATGCCGATTCCAAAGATGCGAGATCATCGGATTCAAGTCTGGCCGACGACAACCACAAACGTGCTCCAACGACTTTCCAAGCCGCAGCCCGAAGCATCGAAGGTGGGAGGGAAATCAGGCGGACCTCGTTAGATTGCCAAACCGGGGCTCCGCAAAAAAGCGGCGTCCGTTGTTGGTTCCCTATTCACCCCCGGTGCGAAATTCGCCTCGGGAAGCCGATTTCAAAGAGGCGTTCATGTCCAACGCTGGCACAAACAGATTTCAGATCATCAAAAAACTCGTTCTCGTGGGTCTGACAGTGATCGCCTTGGGTGGGCTGTTGTGGTTTCAAGTGTGGGCACCATTTTCACCTCAGCACTTTCCGCTGGCGAAGGTTCTGCTTCCGGATGTGATCGCTGTCGCTCCGGGCGTTTATCTGCTCGGCAGATCCTCGCCCGCTGCTGTGTATTTGGTGGAGACTTCCGAGGGGCTCGTCCTGATCGACAGTGGCCTGGAGTCCGATGCGAGTTCGGTGAAGCAGCAGGTCGCAACGCTGGGGCTGAAAATCGAGAATCTGAAGGCCATTTTGCTCACGCACGTTCATGCCGATCACAGCCTGGGCGCCGCCCATCTGAAGTCATTGACTCACGCCAAGATTTACTCAGGTCGCGCCGATGCAGAAAAGCTTCGCGCCGCAGATTCGCTGGAAGCGTTCCTGAGCACGTTTGAAATGCCAATTGCGATCCATGCGACTCCGGTTGACGTCGAACTCAATGGTGGCGAAGTGATCGCTTTCGCGGAAACTCGATTCTCGGTCATCGCTACCCCCGGCCATACCCCCGGCGGACTCTGCTATTTGCTGGAAAGAGATGGACTGCGAGTCTTGTTCACGGGAGATGTGGTTCAAAACTTGAGCCGTCCGAGTCGCGGCAGGATGGGAACCTACATCGCCAGCCTGCCTCCCATGTTTGGAGGAAACGCAACCGACTATTTGGAAACATTGAAGCAACTCCGCGCCATGCCGCTTCCGGACTTGATTCTTCCGGGACATCCACAAATGGACGAGATCCCGCAGAACCCGCATCTGACGGACGCGAAGTGGAAGGCGCTGCTCGATGTCGGAATCTCGGAGTTGGAACAGGTGGCTGCTCGGCACGAAGTCGATGGTGCGAATTTCTTAGACGGAACTCCGCGAGAATTGCTCAAAGGACTGGATTACCTCGGCAATATCGGCTCACTGGGGCTTTACTGTTTGACCACTTCTGAAGGCTTGGTGGTCGTCGATGCGCCTGGAGAGAACAGCCTGGTCGATGTCGTGTCCGAGAGATGGCGACAACTAGGAAGATCGCCTCAGCCAATTGTCGCAATCCTCATGACATCCGCAGCAAGAGAGTCCAGCTCTGGACTTGCGGAAGTGGTACGCCAAACGAAATGTCGAGTGGTCGTCCCGAAGGCCGCGATGAACCTCTTTCGACAACGCTTTTCGGAGGAAACGCACTGGCTCACCGAAGAGGAGCTGACTTCGATCGGCGGTTTTCCAATCCGAGCCATCCCGATTGCAGGCCCTCATGGAGCGTCATTGGCCTATCTGATTCGAGCGGACGAAAAGTCAATTCTCATATCGGGTCACATTCCTGTGTGGCCCAGCATTTCGGCGATCGAGAAATTGCACCGTCTGCCGGATTCACGGCCAGGCGGTGTTACCGAGTACTTGCAGTCTCTCGGAACATTCAGCAATCTTCGGCCCGATCTCTGGTTACCGGCAATTCCCATCCAGGGTCGCAATGCGAACCTTTACGACACGGAGTGGCAGGAAATCCTTGAACAAAATCGGCAAGCATTGCTCCGATAATCGCGGATTTCGTGGCTCTCTCCTGTCAGACTGGCGACTTTCGTTCGCTATTCAAGGAATGAAGTGCATGTCGTTACTCCCCAAGATCAAATTGTCTTTCCGATGGTTGCTGGCCATTGTGATGGTCGTCGCAGTTTCCATTGGATTGTTCGTGGTGAATCGTCCGGCTGAGGAATCACCGCCACCAATGGCAGAGAAATCCACGTCACCATTTTTTAGCGACCGCGCCGAAGAAGTCGGCTTGAATTGGCAAATGCGTTTTTTGCCCGGCGAACAAGGGGCCACATTCAAGATCAATTTATACGACCACGGTTCTGGAGTCGTGGTCGCCGACTATGACGGCGACGGACATGACGACATCTATTTTTTGAATCAACTCGGCCCCAATGCTCTGTTCAGAAATCGTGGCGACGGAACTTTTGAAGACGTCACGGAGGCCGCCGGCGTCGCATTGGGTGACCGTGTCTGCGTCGCGGCGTCCTTTGTCGATTATGACAATAATGGCAGTCAGGATCTTTTCGTGACGAGCACGCGAGGTGGAAATGTGTTTTTCAAAAACGTGGGCGAAGGTCGGTTTGTGGACGTCACTGCGGATGTTGGATTGACCCATGTCGGACACTCGCAAACACCGGTTTTCTTTGATGCGGACAATGATGGCGACCTGGATCTCTTCGTGCCGAATACCGCCAATTGGACCGAAGATGAGTTCAACAGCGCTTCCCACTATTTTCTGGGCAAGGGTGGTGACGGATTCAGTCAGGTGATTCTTAGCCCGAAGGAATTCAATTCGATGTACCGCAATCACAACGGAGTCTTTGAGGACGTGACGGAGGACTCAGGTTTGCGCGGTCGTGGCTGGGCTGGCGACGCGACCGCCTTCGATTACGACGAAGATGGAGACATGGATCTCGTGGTGACTTCCATGTTTGGCCGTAGTCAACTGTACCAAAACGATGGCACCGGAAAATTTCAAGACGTCACGTTGGAGGTGCTGGGGCGAACGTCATGGGGAGGACTGGGGGTTCGAACCATTGACTACGACAATGACGGACGTCTTGATCTGTTGATTGTCGACATGCACTCGGACATGTGGATGGGATTGGATTTCGGGCAGAAGACGCTGGATCTCGCTCGCAAGCATGAAACCACGAAGTTTCGTTTCAGAAGGGGCCCAGAATTGGAGAAGCGACGATCTCTGCCCCAAGACGAGGAACAGTTAGCTCGCCAAGTGGGTTATGATCACAAGGAGATCATTTTTGGAAATGTCTGTTTTCACAACGAGGGAGGTGGCAAGTTCAGGGAAGTTTCAGATCCCCTCGGCTTGGAGACTTTATGGCCTTGGGGGATTGCCACCGGTGATTTCGACTGTGATGGCGATGAGGATTTGTTCCTGCCTACTGGAATGGGATTTCCCTTCTACTATTGGCCCAATTATTTGCTGATGAATCAGGGAGGGGCACGATTTCAGAATCAAGCCACACAAGCAGGTATTGAGCCGCCACGCCACGGGTTCGATCTACCCGACAAGATTGTGGATTATCCGGCCGCGCGAAGTTCTCGAAGTGCCGCAACAGGCGATTTCAATGGAGATGGACGCCAAGAAATCGTTGTGAACAACTTCAACGACAAGCCTTATTTTTTTGCAAACGACTCGCCAGGCCAGCATTACCTGGCGTTTCGATTGCGGGGCAGCCAGAACAATCGCGATGCGATCGGAGCCTTGATTCGTGTTTGGCAAGGCGACCGAATCATGACTCGCCAGGTTCAGGCAGCCTCCGGTTATTTGTCGCAGTCGTCTCGGGTCATTCACTTCGGATTGGGTGATGCCAACGCGGTCGATCGCGTGGAGGTCGTTTGGCCTGGGGGAGCGAAACAAAAGATTGAAAACGTGAAATTGAATGCCATCAACGAGGTCGTTGAACCAAAGATCGACGTGGCAAAAAGTGACTTCGAAGGTGACGAGGAAGAGGAAAATTTCGGTATTGCCGTGATGCCCCTAGCGCCTCCCAAACGCCATTGACCCTCAAAAGTCAGCCACCTAGACTCCGCCCGCATTGTTCATCAAACGGCGTTGGCGTCACGAGTTAGACAACGGCAGGAGGCCGTTGTGGCTCGGCCAAATTGTGCTCAAGAGAACGCCACGAGGAACGAAAGACCGATGCCTCGGCGCGTCGCCTCACCCAGGAGACAGGATGTCTGCCGTGCCGAGTGCCAAGTTTCGGCTTCCTCGCGGTGCGGGATGAGCCTGCTTTGGCCGACGGTGGTTACTCCGTTCATCGGCCTCGAATTTTAGAAAGCGTGCGTGTTGCGTCTCGCGGAGCGAGGCGGTCACCCAAAGAGATCACAAACAATGGATATTCTTGATACCGTCGGCGAAGTCTTCAGCATGGCGACCGGTAAGGTTGAGCGCTTCGTCACGAAGCTATTTGGCTCGTCGAACGAACGCCGCGTGCGCGACATCGGTTTCATCCGTGAAAAGGATGGCTCGTCGAACATTCGGCCCGGTTCGGTGCTGGAGCGGATCAATCAGCTTGAGCCGGATTACGAACGGCTCTCCGACGCTGAACTACGCGAGTCGGCCAGCAAATTCCGAGCACGGCTCGCTGACGGCCAAACGCTCGACGACATCCTGCCCGACGCCTTCGCGGCGATGCGTGAGTCGAGCAAACGCTACCTCAAGATGCGGCACTACGACGTGCAGATGGTCGGCGGCTACATCCTGCACAAAGGGATGATCGCCGAAATGGTGACCGGCGAAGGGAAGACGCTCGTCTCGACGTTGCCGGCGTTTCTCAACGGATTGGCCGGAAAAGTTCACATCATCACGGTCAACGACTACCTCGCCAAACGGGACATGGAATGGATGGGGCCGTCGCATCTGGGACTCGGCCTGACGGTCGGAGCGATTCAATCCGCGATGTCGCCGAACGAGAGGCAACCGGCCTACGCCT
>SYJG01000153.1 GCA_005798445.1 Planctomyces sp. | reverse complement strand
CCCGACCGCTGGGCCGCCGCGCACCCCGAAGCCATCCGAGAATATCGCCGCGACCGCTACGCTCGAAAAACCGCCCGCCGAGCCGAACGCCGAACCGCCGCAACCGGCCCAGATTAAGGACTGGTCCTGGTGGGCGCTCACGCACGTCCGGCAGTTTGAGGAGGTCGTCGCCGGAGAGTTGTCGCGGCGCAGCGTCGGGAGTGTCGACCAGCACGCATTCCTCCTTGGATTCGACCACGCAGACGACGTGTACTCCGGCAGCGAGGTCTTCGGCGACTTTCGCTGGCAGCTTCGAGTTGCGGTGCCCGCGATCCGGGGTTCCTTGGCCTGTGAGTGCGGGGGTGGGTCTCACGCAGAGGCGCAGGGCTCGCAGAGGGGAGAGGGAGTTTTGAAACTCTGCGAGCTTTGCGCCTCTGCGTGAGATCTTTCCATCCTCGATTCCAACGAACAATGCGGAGGCAGGTCTCACGCAGAGGCGCGGGGCTCGCAGAGGGGGGAGAGGGGTTCCTAAAACTCTGCGAGCTTTGCGCCTCTGCGTGAAATCATTCTTTCCCCAATTCCGTGAGCGCCCACCAGGACCAGTCCTTAATCTGGGCCGGTTGCGGCGGTTCGGCGTTCGGCTCGGCGGGCGGTTTTTCGAGCGTAGCGGTCGCGGCGTTCTTCGCGGCGATATTCTCGGATGTCCGTCGCGCGGGTGTGCGCCCTCGCGGTGTTTTGTTGCTGGGTGTTCCCGGCACTGGAAAGAGCGCCTTCGCCAAAGCCCTCGGAAATGAAACCGGTCGGCCGACATTAACGCTCGATGTCGGCTCACTCATGGGCAGCCTCGTGGGCGAATCGGAGCGGAACATCCGCCAAGCCCTGCGTATCGTCGATGCGATGGCTCCGGCGGTTCTGTTCCTTGATGAGGTCGAGAAGGCGCTCAGTGGAGTCGCCAGTTCCGGTCAAACGGATAGCGGCGTGAGTGCCAGGCTCTTCGGAACATTCTTGTCGTGGTTGAATGACCGAACCACTGACGTTTTCGTCGTCGCCACATCGAATGATGCCTCGAAGTTGCCGCCAGAGTTTTCGCGCGCGGAGTGCTTCGATGGTGTGTTCTTTCTTGATCTGCCGAACCGTGAAGAACGGCGAGCGATCTGGAATCCATACCTAGAAACCTTCGACCTGGACCGCGACCAGAAGTTGCCCAGCGACGAATCATGGACCGGTGCGGAGATTCGCTCGTGCTGTCGGCTTGCTGCGCTGCTCGATCTGCCACTAACCGAGGCCGCGCGAAATATCGTTCCGGTGGCCGTCACCGCCAGCGAATCGGTTGATCGCTTGCGATCTTGGGCGTCCGGTCGCTGTCTCGATGCCACTCGCGCTGGCATCTATCAGAAATCGTCAGCGACTTCGTCGCGCTCCACGCGCAAAGTCGTGCGCGATCCGTCTCTCAATTGAACACCTTCATCTTTTGACTCCAACGGAGGTCTTCATCTCATGAGCCAATCGACTCCGACCTCGCGTCGGACTTCTCCCGCCGAACGACTGCAAACCAGCACGGCGGCCGTGCGTTTGAGTCTGCGATGGTTCGGCGTTCGCAAAACACTCAGCCCCAAACAAAAAGCCGAAGCCGCCGAAGCGTTTGGGGCCGCTGGCGAGTTCCTGCGCGCCGGCAAAAAATTGCTGGACACGCGGTATCCGGCCTACGGTGCTGTCAGCAGCGTTCGCGGTCGCATCCAATCCGTGTGGAAGGGACTCTCGCTGCCGTACCCCGAACCCGCCATCCGATTGATTCGACGCGATGACATCGAACGACTCGATTCCGAATTGACGTCGTTACGCGGTGAGCTGACCAATGCGGTCGAACAACTCGACCGTCGATACGCCGAACTGCGAACCGCTGCACATCAGCGCCTCGGCAGGTTGTTCAATCTCTCAGATTACCCGGCGTCGCTGACCGGATTGTTTGCCGTAGAATGGGACTTCCCGTCGATCGAGCCCCCGGACTATTTGCGAGAACTCAATCCGGAACTCTACGAGCAGGAATGCCGTCGCGTCGCCGCTCGCTTTGATGAAGCATTGCAACTGTCCGAACAGGCATTCGTCGCGGAGTTGTCGCAACTCGTCGCGCATCTGACCGAGCGACTTAGCGGCTCCGACGATGGCAAGCCCAAGGTCTTCCGAGACACCGTCGTTACCAACCTGACTGAATTCTTTGAACGATTTCGCCGGCTGAACGTGCGATCGAACGAACAGCTCGACAACACTCGTGTCGCAAGTCGAAGACTTGGTGAACGGCGTCCAGCCGCAATCGCTTCGCGACAATCAAGTCCTGCGCCAAGCCATCACGACGGAACTGAATCAACTGCAACCGGCCTTCGATGGCCTTCTCGTCGATCGGCCACGGCGGAACATTCTCCGCCCGGCGAGTTCAATCCCGGTCCAGGAGGCCGCCTGATGCAACTCGTCATCACGCCGGTTGGCGACGTGCGCTGCCTCTCCGAGGAATCGCTCGATCTGAGTTCGCTGGGATCGGTCCACATCCAGCGCGGTTCGCATGTGGAACCTGATTTCGTCGGCCAGTGGTTCGCCGACATGTTTCCCGTCGGTGGCCCCCACTTGGGGCCGTTCCCTCGTCGGAGCGACGCGCTCAGCGCCGAGGTCGCTTGGCTTCACGATCACTGGCTGGTGCCGCCAATGCTCTCCGATTCCTCCGCTCTCGTGTGACCAACGGTCACGACGACGAATTCTCGCTCAGCCTCTTCACAAGGAGGTTTCTTTGGAAAGTCTGATCACCCTTGGACTGCTGACGTTTCTTGCCTATTGGTTCTTCAAACACGGCAAGAGGCTTGGCAGCGTCCGTGGCTTCCATGCTGGTTGCCGTTGCCGGCGACGTCGCCGCTGACGAAATCTGTCTCCACAAATCGAATGCCTCTGGTGCCCGGGTTCGTCCCGGGCGCTCGGGGCTTTTTTTAGCTATTCCAAGCTTTGCAGGGGGCGACGGAGTTTTGGTCACCGCGTCGCATGCCTATCCGGCCGACGTGGCACAGGCCTCGAACGTGAGCGAGGTCACATCGCACCAGACCACCACAGCCACTTCGTCGAGAGCCAGAATTTGGACGCCACTGCTTTCCGCGAGGGTGGCGAGGAATGAGCGAGTCTCGTCGGGATGGAATCCATAAACATCCCAAAGTCGGCCAGGCATCGGCCGTTCTCCTATCGCTGTCGACGACCAAGCAGTTCGTTAATCTCTCTCTGACATAGCTTTGGAATTGCGAGAGTTTCAATGTTGGTGTTTGCCAATTGGCCAAGGCAATCCTCTGGAGTTGAATCTTCTTTGAATCGTACCTTTCCGAGAAGCGCGAGAGCCGTCACGCGAGACAGGCCGAGAGCTATCAGATTCAGAGCGGTCCTGTCCGATGCCCCACATTCAAGATAGATGTGAAAAGGCTCTATAGCAGCAGCGGCGTCAGCCTCGCCGCGTTCAGTCAGCACATGCGACAGAATCGACGTATAGGCGAGGAAGTACTTCACAAGGCGGAAGCGGATCACGTCTTCGAGGGTACTGAGTAACTCGCGAATCATTACCGATGTCGATCGCTCGTCACCTCTCTGCTCTCGCAGATACCGTTCGCGATCTTTGATGATCTTGCTAAGCGGCGAGTTATAGATCCACTGGATAGCCAGCCATTTATAGAACATGTAGCTCTGATTTGAGACACCAGCCAATTTCTCTTGAATGATCTGGATGATCTGCGCCATACGATCATTGGACTGGGCGGTTCCTGGTCTGAGCGGAACCAACAACGCGAGACTCGGTTGGCCACGAAGGTAATCATACAACTGTTGGAGGCGATCCGGTCGAACGGCGCGATTTATGTCCAGAAGCTCTCGCGGAAGGGTCACTTGCAGAGCCTGACATTGCGATTCCGTCTCGCGCAGCACAGCTTCATTTTCTGCAGTCCTGAACGACGACTCCGAAATACTTTGTCCGGTCTTAACGAAATCGCAGACAACTTTTCCGAGGGTCGTCTCGGCGAGATCGACTTCATCCGACCTGGCCTCATCGGCGAGCAATCGCTGAATAATACTCCCGCCGTCAGCCATGACGTCTTCCATCGCAGCCGTGATGTCTTGCAGTCGGTCGCCTTGAAACGATTTTTCTTCCCATTTGCTTGGGCGTAGACACCAAACATTTCCGTGGAACTCGGCAAGTAGCCGTCCAGCCCGACCAGCCAAATTCAAGAAATCGCGTCGGGACATCGGATCGCCTCGCTTTGGATTCTCAATCACAATATGCCGCGCGGGCAGATTTACTCCTTGTAACAGGGTGCTCGTGCAACAAACGAAACGCAGTTTACCTTGCTTGAACAAATCCTCGACGCGAGCTCGAACGATGGATGGCATAGCGCCGTAGTGGAATGCAACTGAGTGGGGTAACGTCTTGATCAGCGGATATTCGGCATGAACTTCTTGCCGCAAGAAGTCCATGAATTCTCTGATGTCCGGATCCGTCACTTCCGGTTCAGCAGTCGGATTGATCAACGCGAGAGCCAACTCCTCAGTATCTGACGGTGTATTGCCGAAAATGATCGTAGAATCGTCGGCCCGCGTGATCGCGACCGCGAGTTTTGCACGTTGGGTAGATACCCCGGTTTGCACTCGCCACGAGAATCCCAGTTCTCGAATGCCTAGTTCGATCGAACCGTCGTCGGACTGAAGCTCGAATTTTGCCTGCGTCTTCTTGTTGCGCACCTCTGAGACGAGAATCAAATTCTGCGACACCGGCGACCGTTCTTCGACCCATGCTCTCCCGCTGTCCTCCCGTCCGAAAAGACGCAGCAAATAATCCGGATTCTTCGCAAGCGGACTAGCAAAGTGGATCTCTGCATTTGGAAATTTGCGAACGACTGCTTCCACAGCACTTTGTAAAATGATCCCACGAGAGCCGTCTTCAATGCCTTGAGCCTCGTCAACGATAAGCGTTGTCACCCAAGCGATACCTTGAGTTGAATGGAGGAGGCTCATCAATCGTTCTTGAGTAAGAACGAATACCGCACCGTTTGGAGCTTTCTCGCGATCAATTGGGAATGGCACGGTGCGAACTGGAACATTCACCATCTCGGCTAGCCGAAGCATTTCCCGAAGTTTCTGGCTGACCTCCCGAATCAACGCGCGTGTCGGCACGACGTAGACAACACACGCTGGCAACTGCGATTTGAGCCTTCGAATCAGATCAAGCCCCATTACGAAGGACTTGCCAGCGGATGTCGGCCCCGAAACGCTCACTGATTTGTGAATTCCAAGTCTTTCAAAGAAGTCGCGTTGAAAGTCGGTGAGCTGACGCTCGATTCCGCCAGGTGTGACCACGCTATTTTCGGTCTCACGGGCAATTCGTTCGAGTGCCAACATTGCTGGTGCGAATGGTTCCTGCGCCGTCGATCCGGCATATCGCTTTCGCAGCAGATGCCGTCCGGGAAAGTTTCCAAGTCGCGATAGCAAGACATCAACGACGCCGACGAGGGGCCGGTTGCTCTCACCCCGTAACTCGATAAGTCTTGTTCCAATTTCGTACGCAGTGGCATGGTCGTCTGAAATTGGCGACATCGCCAACATCGAAGCATGTCCGACGAGCCTGCGTTCGTCATCGCCGGTGACGACTGTTGGTTCGCTCGGTATTGGCCCAGGGAGTTGAGCTTCAAGATCCGCCTTGAGCAGCTTCACAAACAGCGGACGGAACCATTCAGGTTCGGGAATACGAGTGAGCGGCGAGAGCACCATGCGATTCGGTTCCCTTAGTCAAGCGCCTTGTTGAAGGCGTCGCGCAAATCCTGAACTTTGGGGAACGGCAAAAAGAACAGTTCAAAGATGAGCTCATTACGTCCAAATCCGTCGAACCGCTTCTGAAGCAGTCCATGAAGACGAGGCGCATCAGATTGATAACGTCGTTTGAATTCCGCTGTCAGTTGCGCTGCGGAAAGTTTGGGGAGAGAACCAAATTCGTTCCAGTTGTATCCAATCAAACAAGCATGCTTGACCCGCGTGCGTTCGTTCGGAACTCCATTCGCTAAGAGGTGCGTTACAGCCTCACGAACATCTGCGCCTGAGTACTTGAAATGCTTCGTGACCATCTTGAATTCATGCCGCCGCATGTCATTCGCGTAAAAACTGTCGATGCTTTCAATCGCTTTTGTCATCGCTGATCCGACATCCTGAAACAGCTTCGCTTCTCCGAAATAGACGTCAACACATTCATCATCGTCGCACCACTGCATGTGAATTCCGTCCGACCCTTTGACTTCATCTCTTCGATTTGTCTTGAGATCCATTTTGCAGACGACTTGCGGCGCTCCCAACACGGCCTCAATTAAGAAGTACAGCAAGATCTCACCCGCCTCCCCGGTCTGATCTGGATCATCGGGCGTGGCAGGTGGATGGATGAAGAGCTTTCGTGCCTCTTTTGTCAGTCTCGTTGCGTCTTCTGGCGTAAGTGATTCGGGGCGGTTGCGCGCTGCCAAGCAGTAATGGATGATCTGCAAGTAAAGACACTCTGCGAGCGATTCGATCATCGGAGTGCCGTTTCCATCGAACTTGAGATGGTGCATTCGAGTTGTAACGTCGATTCCGTCGATCGTCTCAGAGTGATCTACAACATCAATGCACTGGGCGTACTTCTCGCGTGTGACCGATACGAGTTCATTAAGTTCAACCAATCCTGACGCGGCTACCGGAACACCCATCTCGTCAATCTCCTTATGCGAACCGAGCGAGCCAATTGAAATCTATTCGTGTTTTGGCCGGTTGTTGAAGTTGCCCGCGCCTGCGACGGCTATTGGTGTATTTCGGCTTCGATCGCGTCCGCCTCAGAAAAGCGGGTATCGCTGATTGAGCTTGAAAATCTCGTCACGCGGCTCAGGCCAAGCTTTTCCCTCCCAATACCCGACCGCTTAACCGCCAATTTCGGGGCTAAAACTTCCGATTCTCCAGAAGACTTCGGCAGTTTGACGCGCCGAAGGATCGAGTCGTGCGGACGTCGGACATGCACGGCACTCCTGTCAGTGAGAAATCAAGACGCCGCTAATTATGCAAATACTTGTTCACTACGACCAGCGGGGCGACACGTAATGTTCGTGCTTCCCTGTCCAAAATCATCTGGGTGAAGAGCGCGCCACATAATTTTTGGGACAACAACTTTGTCCCACTGGGACAGGAACTATGTCCCAAATGACAACAACTTTGTTCCAAACCAACCATGACTTTTCACACGTCCAAGTCTTTGACGTCGAGCGCGTGTTTCTCGATGAATTCGCGGCGGGGTTCGACGGCGTCGCCCATGAGGACGCGGAACATTTCATCGGCGGCGGCGGCGTCTTCCATCGTGACTTTCAGAAGCGTGCGCGTCTCGATGTTCATCGTCGTGGCCCACAGTTCTTCGGCGTCCATTTCGCCGAGGCCCTTGAAGCGGGTGATCTTCTTGCCCTTCTCTCCGAGCTTGCGGAGCGAGTGAATCAACTCGCGGATGCTAGTGAGCTTGATGCCGCCGGCGGGATTGTCGATGTGGAACGGGTAGTACGGCTCGCCGTTGCGGTTGCCAGCGGGGAGCAGGTCGCGCATCGCGAGGTTGAACGTCTTCAGTTCTTTCAACGTCTCGTTGATGGAGCGGACTTCGTGGAGATCGACGATTTGCAGGAGGCCATCTTTGATCGCCTTCAAGTTGTGCTGGCCATCGGTGTCGGCGGGAGTTGGCAGGCTAGAAGCCTGCCCCACGGTCTCGGCGGCGGCGATGGTGAACTCTTCACCGCGCCGCTGCTCTTCGGAGGCGAGGAATTTGTCGAGGTCTTCTTTGACGAAGAACCAATGTTGGTCCTTGCCGACGAAGACTCGGAAGCGGGGCAGGCTGCCGTCCGAGGACAAGTGATGCGTGGCGACGTGACGCAGGTCGATGCCGCGCCGTTCCATCGTTTCGAGCGGGTCGGCCAGGCGACGGATCAGCGCGACCAGCTTGTGCAGACTCTCGGCTTCGATGCGAGTGCCGTCTTCGAGAACGACGACGCTCTCGTTGAGGCCGATGTCGATCAGCTCACCCATCATCTGTTCGTTGGATTGGACGTAGCGGATTTTGCTGCGCTGCTCGACTTTGAAGAGCGGCGGTTGAGCGATGTAGATGCAGCCGTTCTCGACCAGCTTGCGGAGGTGGCGGAAAATGAACGTCAGCAGCAGCGTGCGAATGTGGCTGCCGTCGACGTCGGCATCGGTCATCAGAATGAGCTTGCCATAGCGACGCTTCTCGACATCTTCGAGTTCGGCACCGGGGGGCACGCCGACGGCTTTGAAGATGTTCGCGATCTCGGCGTTGTCGAGCACCTTCGTGAGGACCGCTTTTTCGACGTTCAGAATTTTGCCGCGCAGCGGGAGAATTGCTTGCGTGTTGGAATCACGGCCTGTGTCGGCGGAGCCGCCGGCCGAATCACCTTCGACGAGGTACAGCTCACTGAGGTTGAGGTCTCGGCTGCGGCAGTCGCGGAGCTTGTCGGGCAGACCGCCGGTCGTGAGTCCACCCTTCTTGTTGCGGACGAGTTCACGCGCTTTGCGCGCAGCTTCGCGAGCTTCGGCGGCGATCATGCCCTTCATCAGGATGGTCTTCGCCGTCTGCGGATTCTCTTCGAGGAAGCGGCTGAGTCCGTCGCCGATCATCGACGAGACAGCACCTTCGACTTCGCTGTTGCCGAGTTTGACCTTCGTTTGCGCCTCGAACTGTGGATCAGGAACGAGCACCGCAACGACGGCGGTCAGACCCTCACGGAAGTCGTCGCCGCTGGGGGTGAAGTCTTTGAAGATGTTGTTCTTCTTGCCGTAGTTGTTGAGCGCGCGCGTTAGGCCGGTCTTGAATCCGGTGAGGTGCGTGCCGCCGTCCGGGTTGTAGATGTTGTTGGCATAGCAGCGGACGATGTCGGATGAGCTGTCGTTGTATTGCAGCGCGATCTCGATGCCGAGAATTTGTTTGACGCCGTCGGCCGTGACATGCTCGTGCTCACCTTTGACGTGAATCACTTCCGCGTGCAGCGGATTATCGGTGCGGTTGAGGAATTTGACGAACTCCAGCAGGCCGTCCTTGTAACAGAACTCGTCGGTCTGATTGGTCCGTTCGTCAAGGATGCGGATCACGACGCCCGCGTTGAGGAACGCCAACTCTTGAAGCCGCTTGTGAAGTGTGTCGTAGACGAACTTGGTCTCCGGGAAGATTTGCGGATCGGGCGAGAACGTGACCTTCGTGCCGGTCGAGTCGCTCTTGCCGATCTTCTGCACGTCGTGAATGACATCGCCGCGAGCGAACTCCATCGTCCAAACATGTCCCTCGCGACGGACTTCGACTTCCAACCACTCACTGAGTGCGTTGACGGCGGTAATGCCGACTCCGTGCAGACCACCCGTTCCGGTTTTGTAGCCGCCGACTCGATTGAATTTTCCTCCGGCGTGAATCTTCGTGAAGACGATCTCGAGCGCGGACTTGCCACCTTGTTCGGCCATGCGTCCGGTCGGGATGCCTCGGCCGTCGTCGATGACGGTAACACTGCCGTCGGCATTGATCTTCACCGAGACCGTCGTCGCGAACTTGTTGACCGCTTCGTCGATGCTGTTATCGACGACCTCGTAGACCAAGTGATGCAGGCCACGAGCGGTTGTGTCGCCGATGTACATGGCCGGCCGATGGCGGATGCCCTCGATCCCTTCGAGGGCTTGGATCTGCGTTTCGTCGTAGGTATCCGTTGCTGAGGTTGGTTCGATGATTGGATCGCTCATGCTTCTTGATTCCGTGGACCGATTTCCAAACCGGTCGAATTGTGAGTGACGGTTTGGAAAACCGTCCTACCGATTACTTCAGCTCCGTCTTCAGCCGAAACTTGATGTCTCGAATCTTCAGGTGAGCAAACTGTTGTTGGAGCTGTTCCAACAACACTTGCTTGTGAAATCCAGCTAGCTCATTGAGTACCGCTGAGTTGCTGACACCAACATTCAAAACTCCGCGACTCAATTCGATCACTCTCGATTTGCGTCCGACTTCTTCTCCGGCAACCGTTTGCCAAGCTTGTTGCAACTGTTCGATGCCGTGGACTCGTGCAAGTCCTTTCAAGGCGATCAATTCCGAAAGCACTTTGCGGACATGCTGTGGCTCGGCCGTTTTTTCGGCGGCAGCGGCGAATCCTCGGAGATTGCGATACGGGTCGTGCGGCATCTTCTCAAACAAAGAGTGATTTCGGAGGGCGAGACTCTCACAGAGGTCGTTTGCATCGACATGGCTCGGCGGGAGACTTGCCTTCCCGGCTTCTACCGATCTCGTGCGAGTGGCATGATGACATAGGTGTAGCCGTCATCCGTGCGGAGAACTGCCGCACTCTCTCCATCGGTGAGTTGCAACTTGACGGACGTTGAAGCATCCAGGATGCGCAGAAAATCGGCGATGTATCGCGGGTCAAACGTGATCGTGATTGCCGTGCCGTCGTAGCTGATTGGCATTTCAATTTTAGATTGTCCGATATCCGCGGCAACGCTCGTCAGACGCAAGACGCCGTTGTCGAAAGTGAAATCGACACCACGGCTTTCTTCGTTGGTGACGATCTGAGCTTGTCGCACGGCCGAGTAGAACGGTGAGACCACCATGTCGATCAATGAACCATCAGCCGAGGGGATGACATCTGCGTACCTCGGAAAACGCCCTTCGACCAAACGGCTGTAGATCGTGCTGCTGCCGACCTTCACCAGAACACTGTTGGGATACACCGCCAAATAAACATCTTGATCGTTATCGGTGATGCTGCGTTCGATCAAGCTCAAGGCTTTCGCGGGGACAACTGGTTGAGTCGCTCGTGGCTCGATCGTTCCAATCGTGCTACTGGCTGTGCTGACGACTGCCAATCGACGGCTGTCTGTGGCAGCCATCGTCAGTTTGTCGGCCGCAAATTCCATGAGCACTCCTCCAAGTGCATATCGCGTACTCTCGACATCCGTCGCAAAGACGGTTCGCTTAATCATCTCTTTGAACGACGCGGCCGGTACGACGTGATAACTGGTGGCGTCGAACGCCTGCACCGGTGGGAACTCAGCTGGGTCTTCTGCCGAGAGTTTGAATTCGCTGTGTCCTGACCGAACCCACAACGCTTTCTCGGTGACTTCCAGATCGACTCCATCGTCTGTCAACTCGCGAAGGATGGCGATCAGCCGATCCTTTGGCAGTAGCACTTCACCGTCCGAATCGGTCTCGACACCTGGAATGTCGTACCGAATGCCGACCTCTTGATCGGTGCCCACCAGCGTCGCCTTGCCACCACCGACTTGCAGCTTCACATTCCGCAAAATGTCTTTTGGAGTTCGTGACGGTACAACGCCGCTGACGATTTGAAATGCGGTTGCGAGAGTCGGTCGATGGCAATGTAACTTCATGGTTTGCTCGCATGGGAAGGAAGCTGGAGTTTGGCTTGTTAAGCTTCTTCTAAAAGATATTTAGAGAGCAGTTGTCGTATCAGGGACGACCTTTTTTGTCAGTGGAATCGCAGTCGAAAACGGAGCGGTAAGGTAGCGAAAAACTTACGTTCTCACAACGAGCCAAAGTGGCTGTCGACAACGTGTGGAGTGCCCGTTTCATCGAGTCAACGAGAGGTCAATTCAGACCCTGGAATCAACAGGTTGACCGTTCAGTCCCGGTCATCGTTGAGACTTCAACGGTGATCAACAGCCGGCCAACGGCTTATCGACAGGCACTTTCCAGCCGAGCGATCCGTTGCCGCAAAGTCGGCTCATTGTCGAGGCGAGTCTCCATTTTTCGGACGGCATGAATGACCGAAGAATGCTGCCGCTCGAAGAACGCACCAAGCTCGGGGTAAGAGACGTGGCACAGTTTCCGACACAGCCACATCGCGCATTGCCGAGGCAAGACGAGTGCCTGTGAACGTCGGCTGGAACGGAGCGCGGACAGTGTGATCCCAAAGTCTTTGGCGACCGCGCGGCTGACCTTCAGAGGGGTGATTGACTGGGTGGGGAGTTCGCGATTCAGGAACTCTTCGATGTCGGCTCTCTTGAGCGAACGACGCCTCTCGGAAAGCTGAGTGATGATCCCAATCAGTTCTCGCGGAGAGATTTTCACGGATTCCGCGAGTAAAGCGAGGGCGTCCCGTGAGATCGACAGGCGGCGTTGGCGGCAGAAAAGTCGGAGAAGTTCGGCTCGGCTATCAGGCCCGGGCGGTTTGATGCCGATCACGGTGCCGCCTCGGAAACGGCTGACCAACTTGGCGGGGAACGACTCCAACTGGCCCGGCAATTTCGTGCTGGTCACGATGACATCGCTGCCATAAGCGAGCAACTCGTCGATCACGGCCAACAGTTGTCGCAGAGTTTCCGGCCGGCGTTCGATGGCTTGGATGTCCTCGCAAACCAGCACCGATACAGATCGGAAGCGCTCTTGAAAGTCGGGAAGCTGCTGATTGGCCGAGGCGTCGGCCAGTTGAGCGGCAAACCCAGCCGCCGTGACTTGCAGCGGCGGGACTTGCGAGGAAGGCAGCTCGCGGAAAGACTCCGCCAGCAACGCCGACTTTCCGCATCCGGCTGGGCCGACGAGGTACAACAACCGGCCTTTGCCAGCGGCGGACGGTTTCAGCAAGCGGCGCAACGCCAAACGAGCCAATCGTTGCTCGGCAATCGGAATCAACGGTTCGATGATGGTTGCGGGTTGGGACATTGCGGGAGAAGTTTACAGAGATCGTCAAGTGGATGCGTGACTTGGCGAGCCGGGCGGCGTCAGTCCCCGGAATATGGCGATGGATGGATTCGTCCGGGGGCTGACGCCGCCCGGCTCACCAGTTGGATCGAAGGGAAAGAGGAACTCATGGCATACGACGTTTACGGCGTCGGGAATTCGTTGGTCGATATTCAGGCTCGGGTCGATGACCGGTTCTTGGAGCGGATCGGCTTCACCAAAGGGATCATGACGCTGGTCGATGAGGCGGCTCAACGGCGCGTTCTCGAAGTGCTCGCGGACCAGCCAACCAATCGCTGCGCGGGTGGCTCGGCCGCGAACACGATCATGGGCGTCGTGGATTTCGGAGGGCAGGGGGTCTACGCCGGCAAGACGGGCCGCGACGAAATCGGCGAGTTCTTTCTCTCCGACATGCGGCAGCGAGGCGTCCGAATCGAAGTTCCGCCAACAGCCGGGCAATCCGGGACGTGCGTGGTGCTCATCACCGATGATGCTCAGCGGACGATGCTGACGAATCTCGGCGTGTCGGCGACGCTCAGCCCCGACGACATCAACGAAGCGGACGTCCGACAGGCGAAATACGTCTACATCGAAGGCTACCTCTGGACGAATGAAGGCCCGCGAGCCGCCGCGCGCAAAGCGATCGAATTGGCCAAAACGAACGGAGTGAAAGTCGCGTTCACCGTCTCCGACCCGTTTTTGATCGGATTGTTCCGCGATCGCTTCTGGCAGCTCATCGAAGAGGACGTCGATCTGCTGTTCTGCAATGAAGAGGAAGCTCGTGCGTTGACCGGCAAGCAGGACTCGATCGAGTGTGCTCGGATGATCCACCAGCATTGCGAAAACGTTGCACTGACGCTGGGCAAAAATGGCAGTTTGCTGATGCACCAAGGGGAAGTCATCGCCATTGAAGGCGTGCCGGTGGTTGCGGTCGATACGACCGGAGCCGGAGACATGTACGCCGCCGGAATTCTGTACGGCATCACCAACGGCCTGAGCTGGAAGCAAGCCGGCCACCTCGCCTCGCACGCGGCTGCGCGGATTGTCGGACAACTCGGAGCACGCTTGCAGCGACGATTCACTCGCGATGAGATCGCCGAATTGTTGAAGTAGACATGGTACGAAAAACTAACCCGAAGCGCCAGCGAGGGCAAACGCTTCGCGGGCTCTCTGTTCCGAAACCGTCGTTCGGTGAAGCGCTCGCCCTCGCTGGCTCTTCGGGTTAGTTTCGCATTCGAAAACCGATTCGAGCTGATGGAGATCACGATGAGAGTTCAAATCCCATGCGTCGCAGTCATTACTGTTTTGTTGAGTGCTGCCGCAGTCCACGCAGACGAAGTGGGCTTCACGCCGCTGTTCAACGGTCAAGACTTATCCGGCTGGGTTCCGGTCAACGTCGCGCCGAACACGTTCACGGCGAAGGACGGGATCATCGTCAGTACGGGCAAGCCCACCGGCGTCATGCGAACGGCCAAGCAGTACGAGAACTTCATTCTCGAACTCGAATGGCGGCACATGCAGCCGAAAGGGAACGCCGGCGTCTTCGTTTGGAGTCATCCGCTGACGGCTCAAGGGACGCCGTTTGCCAAGAGCATCGAAGTCCAAGTGCTCGATGGTCACGAGACCGTGAACTACACGAGTCACGGTGACGTCTTCTCGATTCACGGAGCGAGAATGAAACCGGATCGGCCGCACCCCGGCGGTGCCGAGCGTTGCCTGCCGAGCGAGAAACGCAGTAAGCCGTCACCGGAATGGAATCACTATCGGGTCGAGTGCCGCGACGGAGTCCTCAAGCTGGCGGTCAACGGCAAGGTCGTGTCGGGGGGCAGTGAGTGCCGACCGCGCAAGGGTTACATCTGCCTCGAATCGGAAGGCTCGGAGTGCCACTTCCGCAACCTGCGGATCAAAGAGTTGCCCTCATCGAACCCACCGGACGACGAAGTGCAGCCGGTGCTCGATGGCTTTCGGTCGCTTTACACGGGGCTTGATCTCACGAATTGGGTCAACGATCCGGGCCACGTCGGTCACTGGCAACCGCAGGATTGGGTACTCAACTACGACGGCAAGAGCGAAGCCAAAGGGAGCGGTCCCGCCGATGCCGGACATCTCTGGACCATCAAGGAGTTTGGTGACTTTGAGTTGATCTGCGACTGGAGATGGACTTGCAAGCCGAAACCGAACAAGCGACCGGTCATTCAACCGACCGGCGACGAAGGCCCTGAAGAAGAAGAGTTCACCGACGCTGGGGACAGCGGCATCTATCTGCGCGGCAACGATAAATCGCAGATCAACATGTGGTGTCGTCCGATTGGCAGCGGCGAGATTCGCGGCTACCGACTCGACAAGTCGATGCCCGCCGAAGTTCGCACCGGCTGCATCCCAATGAAGCGCGCCGATCAGCCGATCGGCCAATGGAATCGATTTCACATCACGATGAAAGGGGACCGTACGACGGTCGTACTCAATGGCGAGACAGTCATCGACAATGTGCAGCTTCCCGGAATCCCCGCCCGCGGCCGAATCGCGTTGCAGCATCACGGCGATCCGATTCAGTTCGCCAGCATCCTGATTCGCGAATTGAAATAGGTTTTGAAGGCATTCGTTGGATTCTGTTCGAATCACTGTTGAAAGACGATTGACGATGCCCCACCGAATTTACCTCGACCACAATGCAACGACTCGGCCGTGGCCGGAAGTGATTGAGGCCGTCACGTATCACTTGCAGCACAGCTACGCGAATCCCGGCAGCCGACATGCCGAAGGCCGGCAAGCTCGCAAAGTGCTGGAGTCCTCGCGCGAGACGATCGCGACGATTCTTGGTGCGCAACCAGAGGAGCTCATCTTCACCAGCGGAGGGACCGAAGCGTCGAATCTCGCGCTGTTCGGTGCGGCGCTGTCGATGAATCCCGGCACGATCGCTCTGACGGCCGGCGAGCATCCGGCGACAATGGAATCCTGTAGGTCACTGAAGCCGCGTGGTTGGGAGATGACGGTTCTGCCCGTCGATCGCGAAGGGCGACTGCTCACCCTGGAAGGGGGCGATGGCTCACCGCTGGCCCAAGTGAAACTCGCCACCATCATCCTCGCCCACAACGAAACGGGAGTGATTCAAGATGTGCGACCGTTGTCGGCGATCTGTCGTGAGCGCGGCGTGTTTTGTCACATCGACGCAGTTCAAGCCGTCGGGAAGATTGAGGTCCAGTTCGCGGAACTCGGCGCGACGTCGCTGGCCTTTGGCGCTCACAAGTTTCATGGCCCGCGCGGCATCGGCGGGTTGTTGCTGAAGAAGGGAGTGACTCTCGCACCGTTTGAGTTTGGTGGTCATCAAGAATCGGGACGGCGGCCGGGGACTGAGATGGTGGCGCTCGCGGCCGGTATGGCAAAGGCACTCGATTTGTGGCACCGTGAGCGAGACGAACATACGGCGCGGCTGAAGGAACTTCGTGATCGCTTGGAAGCGGGATTGCTCGATCGCTGTCCGTGGGCGGTCGTGAATGGCTCGCGTGAGCATCGTTTGCCGAACACGCTCAACATCGCGTTTCCGGGACTCGACGGCGAGGCGATCCTCGTCAATTTGGATCTCGAAGGGATCGCCTGTTCGCTGGGCAGCACCTGTGCGAGCGGTTCCACCGAACCTGCACCGGCCTTGGTCGCAATGGGTGCCCCACCAGAGGTCTACAAAGCATCGGTGCGGTTCACCGTCGGATTGGAAAACACGCTTGCCGAAATGGACGATGCTGCCAAACGTATCGGCCAAGTGATTGCTCGGCTGCGCGGAAAGTAGCCCTGTCGCTCCGCGACGTGACAGCCGAGCGCGCATTGCGGCCGAAAGATTCCTCGCGATCACGATCTTGAATTCGGCAGCCAGAACGACGTTCGGCAATTCCTCTCGCGGAGCGAGAGGGCTACTTTAGTCGTTCATGTCCGCACCTCTTCCAGTCACTGCCGCCGCGCCGCCGACTCAATTTGAGCGTCGCTGCCTGATCGCGCTGCTGGTGCTCGCCGCGCTGCTGCGGTTGGGAGTCATCTGCTGGAAACCGGAGTCGCTGGCCGAGGACCGCGATCTGTATTGGGGCATCGCCCAACATTTGGCGGCTGGCGAAGGCTTCGTCCATCCCGATTTCGGACATCCGACCGCATATCGTCCACCGTTATACCCGTTGCTTTTGGCCGTGATCGTGTGGCTCGGCGGCGGACCGAAAACACTGGGGGTTGTACAAATTGGTTTGGGCGTCGCGACGGTGTGGCTGACGTGGCGACTCGCTCGCAAACTCGGTTTGAAGTCCAACGCACTCCTGGCGGCAGCGTTCGTCGCGCTCAATCCGTTGTTGATCCAAGCGACGGCGCTGGCGATGACGGAAACGCTTTGTGCGGTCTTGTTGGTTGCCGTGCTGTGGAGCGTTGCTGGAATTGGAGCAGCGAAGCGTCGTTGGCCGCTGGGTGTTTGGATCGGGCTGGCGGTGTTGTGCCGTCCTACGGTTTGGGCAGCCGTCACTTTGGCGAGTGGTGTGATCGCCGTCTGTTGCTTCGGGACAACAGCGACCGGCAAGCGCAGGCGGATTGTCGAAGTCTCGCGTGGATTGCTTCCGACCGTCGTCGCATTCGGTTTGACGATCGCGCCCTGGGTGATTCGGAATTGGTTCGTCTTCGGTACTCTGATCGTGACGACGACTCATGGCGGTTACACGATGTTGCTGGGGAACAACGACGTGGCGTATCGCGAAGAGATTGTTCAATCATCCGGCGGCCAGTGGGATTCGCGAGCTTGGCAGCAATCACTGGAAGACGAACTTCAGCAAGTGGACATTGCGCGAAAGGATGAAGTTGAGCGCGATCAATGGATGGGAATGCTGGCAGGGA
Organism: Planctomyces sp.; assembly: GCA_005798445.1. Classification (GTDB taxonomy): domain Bacteria; phylum Planctomycetota; class Planctomycetia; order Planctomycetales; family Planctomycetaceae; genus SXKJ01. Next base: position 543 of record SYJG01000153.1, on the reverse strand, counting down.
ACTGGATCGCGCAGCACCCGCGCGAGTTCGCCGAGTCTTGCTGGCTGCGTCAGAAGCGATTTTGGAATCTCTTTCCCGGAGGCTCGGATGCCGGCACTCTGCCGAAGAGGATTCAATGGGGTGTTGCGGTCTTTTTCCTGTTGGAGTTGTCATTGGCGGCCGTCGGCTTGTGGCGGCTGCGGCGCGATGAGTTCATGACATGGTTGCCGCTCGTCTTTTTGCTCGTCAGTTTTGCGGCGCTGCATCTCGTCTATTGGAGCAACTTGCGAATGCGTGCTCCGGTCGAGCCGGTGCTAGCGCTGTTGGCGGCTAGAGGCTCAAGGTCTTTTTGGCATTCCGATGGCGGATAGCCGGGATGATTCATGGGTCGGGGAATATCCGCCGCAGAGTGTTACGAAATTCGCACGACGCGCCAGTCACTATGTGGGAGGTTTGAAAAAGGGCTCCTTGAAGGTGAACTTGGGATGGAGAGGTCAAACCCCATTTCCAAATTATTTCAAGGAGCTTGAGAGATGTCAGACGTATTGATGGTTGGTTGTGATT